>NZ_JBFAXR010000009.1:0-36487 GCF_040680895.1 Streptomyces sp. NPDC051940
GCTGAAGTGGTTCGGCCTCACCGACGACGGCCGGCTCGACCTGTCGAACATCGACGAGATCATCACGGAGAAGACCAAGGTCGTCTCCTTCGTGCGGTATCCATTGGACAGTCCCGAGCCGGGACGGGGATGATCCGGACGGAGGGTACGTACCCGCCGTCCCGTACGGAGAGTACGTGAACGCCGTCCCGTACGGAGAGTACGTACCCGCCGACTCCGCACGACACGAATGGGAGCATCCCCGGATGGCTCGACACCTGGTCACCAGCGCCCTGCCCTACATCAACGGGATCAAGCACCTGGGCAACATGGTCGGCTCGATGCTCCCCGCCGACGTCTACTCCCGCTATCTGCGCCAGCGCGGCCACGACGTCCTGTACATCTGCGCCACCGACGAGCACGGCACCCCGGCGGAGCTGGCCGCCAAGGAGGCGGGCCTGCCCGTCGACGAGTTCTGCGAGCAGCAGCACAACGCCCAGCGCGCCGTGTACGACGGCTTCGGCCTGGCCTTCGACTACTTCGGCCGCAGCTCCTCCCCGCAGAACATCGAGATCACCCAGCACTTCGCGCGGCGGCTGCAGGAGAACGGCTTCATCGAGGAACGCCCGGTACGCCAGGTCTACTCGGTCGCCGACGGACGCTTCCTGCCGGACCGCTACATCGAGGGCACCTGTCCGTACTGCGGCTACGAGCGGGCGCGCGGCGACCAGTGCGAGAACTGCACCCGGGTGCTCGATCCGACCGATCTGCTCGACGCCCGCTCGGCCATCAGCGGCAGCCGCGAGCTGGAAGTGCGCGAGACCGCGCACCTGTTCCTGCTGCAGTCCCGGCTGCAGGGCGAGGTCGGGGCGTTCGTCGACGACCGCGAGCACGAGTGGCCGCATCTGGCCACCTCCATCGCCCGCAAATGGCTGACCGAGGGACTGCAGGACCGCGCCATCACCCGCGACCTCGACTGGGGCGTGCCGGTGCCCGCCGACACCTGGCCCGGGCTGGCCGCCGAGGGGAAGGTCTTCTACGTCTGGTTCGACGCCCCGATCGAGTACGTCGGCGCGACGAAGGAGTGGGCCGACGCGGGTCCCGGCCGGGACTGGAGGTCCTGGTGGTACGAGGCCTTCGACGTGCGCTACACGCAGTTCATGGCGAAGGACAACGTCCCCTTCCACTCCGTGATGTTCCCGGCGACCGAGCTCGGCACCCGCGAACCGTGGAAGCGGGTCGACCAGCTGAAGGCGTTCAACTGGCTGACGTACTACGGCGGAAAGTTCTCCACCTCGCAGCGCAGGGGCGTGTTCACCGACGCGGCGCTCGAGGTGCTGCCGGCGGACTACTGGCGCTACTTCCTGATCGCCAACGCGCCCGAGTCGGACGACACCTCCTTCACCTGGGAGCACTTCGCGGCCACGGTCAACAAGGACCTCGCCGACACCCTGGGAAACTTCGTCAACCGGGTGCTGTCCTTCTCCCGCAAGCGCTTCGGCGACACCGTGCCCGGCGGCAGCGGTGCCGGTGCCCAGGAGGAGGCGCTCGGCGAGGAGGTCGCGGCGCTGCTCGCGGAGTACGAGACGCACCTGGAGGGGCTGCACTTCCGCAAGGCGGCGGCGTCGCTGCGTGCGCTGTGGAGCGCGGGCAACGCCTATCTGGAGACCAAGGCGCCGTGGCTCGCCGTGAAGACGGACCCGGAAGGTGCGGCGCTGACCCTGCGGACGGCGATGAACCTGATCCGGCTGTACGCGGTGGTGTCCGAGCCGTTCATCCCGGCGACGGCCCGCACCCTGCGCACGGTCTTCGCCCTGCCCGACGACACGGCGGCCTGGGTGACGCCGCAGGAGGCCCGGGCGCTGGACGCCGTGCCGGCGGGTACGGCGTTCACGGTCCCGCCGGTGCTGTTCGCCAAGCTGACGGACGAGGACCTGGACACGCTGCGGGAGCGCTTCGGCGGCTGAGGGGACGGCGCGTGGGCCGGCTCGCCGAACCGGCCGGCCCGCGCCGCTACTTCAGCCCCGTGTGCGCCAGCCCCTCCACGAACTGGCGCTGGGCGAAGACGAACACCGCCAGCACCGGCAGCGCGGTCAGCGACGCCGCCGCCAGCTGGACGTTCCACATGGGGCCGCCGTAGGCGTCGACGTACTGCGTGAGCGCCTGCGGAAGCGTGAACATCTCCGGCGTGGAGAGGTACACGATCGGCTCCAGATACAGGTTCCAGCTGTGCAGGAACGTGAAGATCGCGACCGCCGCCAGCGCCGGCCGGGCCAGCGGCAGGGCGATCCGGACGAAGATCGCGAAGCGGCCGAGGCCGTCCACCCGCGCGGCCTCCTCCAGCTCGTGCGGCAGCGCGATGAAGAACTGCCGCATGATGAAGGTGGCCAGCACACTGGGCGCGCCCAGGACCGGCACCAGGATCAGCGGCCAGTGGGTGTCGACCATGCCCCACTGGTGGAACATCTGGAACAGCGGCACGATCGTGACCTCGCTGGGGATCAGCAGACCCGTGAGGATCACCAGGAAGAGCACGTTCTGGCCGCGGAAGCGGATCCGGGCGAAGGCGTAGCCGGCCAGCGACGACACCGCGAGCGTACCGACCGTCACGATCGCGGCGATGTACATGCTGTTGAAGTACTGCTGCCCGAACGGCTGCAGCTCGAAGACCTTCTCGTACGCGCCCACGCCCGGGCTGTCCGGGAACAGCGAGGGCGGGAACGCGAAGATGTCGGCCGCCGGCTTCAGCGAGGAGGTCGCCATCCACCAGGTCGGGAAGACGAACGGCACGCACAGGACGAGCAGCACGCCGTAGAGGACGACCTTCGCGCGGGTGGAGAGCTTATGACTCATGGAAGACCCACTTCTTGCGCATCTGCCACTGGATCACGGTCAGCACGAGCACGATGAGGAAGAGCAGCACCGAGAGCGTCGCGCCGTAGCCGAAGTGGTGGAACTGGAACGCCTGCTGGTAGAGGTAGTAGACGAGGACCGTGGTGGAGCCGGCCGGACCGCCCTGGGTGAGCACGGCGATCTGGGCGAAGACCTGCAGCGAGCCGACGACCGTGATGATCGACGTGAGCAGGATGGTCGGGCTGATCAGCGGCACCGTGATCCGCCGGAACTGCCGCCACCGTCCGGCACCGTCCACCGTGGCCGCCTCGTACAGCTCGTGCGGCACGCCCTGCAGGGCGGCCAGGAACAGCACCATGTTCAGGCCGACGTTCTTGAAGACCTGGACGACGATCACCGAGATCATCGACGCCGTCTCGTCGCGCAGCCAGTTCGGACCCTGCACGCCGATGAGGTCCAGGCCGGCGTTGATGCCGCCGTTCTTCTGCAGCAGGAAGCCCCACACGATCGTCCAGGCGACGAGGGAGACGACGACCGGGGAGAAGAACAGGGTGCGGAAGACGACGCTGCCCCGCAGTTTCTGGTTGAGCAGGACGGCGAGCGCCAGCGCCAGGCTGAGGTTGAGGACCACCAGGCCCGCGGAGAAGGAGGCGGTGGCCTTCAGCACCCCCGGCAGCTTCGGGTCGTCCAGGAGCTTGTCGTAGTTGTCCGTGCCCACCCCGTGGAAGCTGCCGGCCAGGACGTTCCACTCGTGGAAGCTGTACCAGACCACCAGGACCAGCGGGGTCAGCACGAACAGGACGCTGCCGACGAGCTGCGGGGTGATGAACAGATAGCCGGCCAGCTGGTCCCGGCGCCGGGAGGTCCAGAAGGGCCTCCCGGTCCGGGTGCCGGCGCCGGGCGGGGCGCCGGCCGTGGTGCGGGGTCGTTCCAGGGTCTTCATGACGCCGTCACTGCTCCAGCTGCGGCTTGATGGCGTCGCAGACCCCCGCGAGGACCTTGGCCACGTCGGCGTCCGGCTTCCACAGCGGGTCCAGTCCGGAGCGTACGGCCGCGGAGATCTCGGCCTGGCCGATGTGGACGGGCTTGACCTTGCCGTTCTGGATGCCGTCGACGACGACGGAGGACAGCTGCGCCTCGCTGAGCTTCGCGTTGCTCTTGGCGAGCGTGGCGGCGTTCAGCTGGGACGTGCGGGCCTGCGGGAAGTACGCACCGAGCTTGGCGGCGTTCGCCTCGTTCGTCATGAACGCCTGGAAGTCGGCGGCCACGTCGGGGTGTTCGCCCTTGGCGAGGACCGCGATGCCGGCCTGGCCGATCACGTCGTAGTCGCCCTTGGGGCCCTGCGGCAGCGGGACGAAGTCCCACGTGAACTTGTCCGTGAGCAGGGAGGCCCGGCTCATCTGGGTGACGGTCATGGCGGCCTCGCCGGCGAAGAAGTCGGCCGTGGTGCCGGGGGCGAGCATCGCCTCGTCGTCGAAGATCGCCTTGTGCAGGCTGGTCATCGCCTGGACCATCTCCGGCTTGTCGAACCCGCAGGTCCTGCCGTCGGCGGACCACGCCTCGGCGCCCCAGCCGTCCCAGTAGGTGGCGAGGTTGTCCCACGCCTTGTAGTCGAAGTCGCGGATGACCATGCCGGTCCTGCCGGTCTCGGCGTGCACCGCCGCGCCCATCTTCGTGACCTCGTCCCAGTTCCACTTGCCCTGCTTGATCAGCTCGGCGGGGGCCGGCTGCCCGGCCTGCTTCAGCATGTCGGTGTTGACGAACACGCCGAACGGCGAGGTGGAGAAGGGGTAGGCGTAGAGCTTGCCGTCCTGCTGCCAGATCTTCTTGGCGGCGGCCAGCACGTCGGGGTCGTCCTTGACCTCCCGCAGGGCGCCGGAGGAGACGAAGTCGGGAGCGGAGTTCTCGAAGATCCACGCGAGGTCGGGGGACTTGCCGCCGGCTATCTGCGTGGTGAGGGTCTCGGTGTACTTCTCGACCGGGAGGACGTCGAACTTGATCGACTTCACCTCGGGGTGGGACTTCTTGTACGCGTCGGCGATGCCGTTGAGGAGCGCGAGGTGCTCCGGCGCCCCGGACCAGATCGTCATCCGGAGGCTGACCGGGCCGTCGTCGGCGCCGCCCGAGTCGCCGTCGCCGCCGCAGGCGGACAGGGCGAGGACTCCGGTGGCGGCCAGGGCGGCGAGCTTGGTGGTGCGCTGCTGTCGGTGGGAGTTCATGCGGGTGTCTCTCCTGGTCAGTAGCCGCTGATGTCGGGCCAGCGCAGTTCGACGCCGTGCGCGGTGAGCGTGCGCTGGAAGGTCTCGAGCAGGGCGGGGGTGTTGCGCACCGCACGCGGGGTCAGGCCGTGCTCGACGCAGTGGGCGGCCAGCAGTCCGGCGGCCTCGCCGATGTTCCACTCGACGGGGTGCAGGCGGTAGCAGCCGTTGGTGATGTGCGTGGTGCCGAGGTTCTTGCCGGCGGGCAGCAGGTTCTCCATGCGTACGGGGAGCAGCGCGCCCAGTGGGATCTCGAACGGGCTGGAGGGGACGTCGATGTAGTTGTCGCCGCCCGTCGAGGGGTGCAGGTCGATGCGGTACATGCCGACGCCGGCGGAGTCGGGGTAGTTCACGGCGCCCTTGCCGCCGCGCGCGTCGAGGGAGAGGTCCTGCTCGACGACGGTGTACTCGGCCCGGATCCGCCGGGACTCGCGGATGTACGGGGCCTGGGCGAGACCGTCCGTACCGCCGGTGATGTCGCCGCGCAGGCGCAGACCGGGGAAGCCGGTGCCGCCGTCGGCCCGGGGGGCCTCGGTCTGCATCCAGTACAGGACGGAGAAGGAGAGCTCCTTCGCGGCGGCGAGGTGCCGGTCCGCGTCGGGCACGTCGATGACCGGGCCCTCCAGGTAGTCGATCATCGGCCAGTTGACCAGGCAGATGTCGCTGGCGTACGCGCCCGGGGTGAAGTTGTCGCGGGCGGCGATCCGGCGGAACGTCCACAGGTTCAGATCGCCGCCGCTGACGCGCTGGTCGGCGATGACGGCCGCCGGGTCGTCCCCGGGGTTGGGGGTGAAGACCCGCTCGACGGTCTGGAGGGTGCGCGGGTGGGGGGCGGACCAGCTCAGCAGCGGGGCACCCCAGAAGGGCGGCTGGTAGTCGCGCCAGAAGCCGTAGTTCGCGGGGCGGTCGATGGTGTGGTCGCCGTCGACGTGGTCGACCGCGAAGCAGTAGGAGACGGCCTGCATGTTGAGCGGCTGGGCGGTGTCCGGGGCGGACGGCTCGCCGGTGTCGCTCTGGGCCTCGAAACCGGTGACGTACTCGGTGCCGGTGAGGGGCAGCAGCTCGCCGGTCTCGGTGGCGTCCAGGACGTAGGCGGCGGTGGCGGTGATCCGCTCGCCGGTGTCGCGGTGGGCGAGGGTGACGGCGCTGACGCGGTCGCCGTCGGTGTCCGCCGCCATCGGGCGGTAGGGCTGCAGCACGGTGAGGCGGCCGGAGCCGCGGTACGGGGCGAGCATCGCGTCGATCACGGCGAGGGAGACGCGCGGTTCGTGGCACAGGCGGCTGACCCAGCCGGCGCCCGGGTTCAGGTCGCGGCGGGCGCGGGCGGCGGCGGTGAGGGGGTAGTGGCGACGGTAGTGGTCGCGGATGCCGTCGCGCAGGGCGCGGTAGGAGGCGGTCGCGCCGAACTGCTCGATCCAGGTGTGCTCGTCGGGTGGGACGGCCTGGCTGGTGAGCTGGCCGCCCAGCCAGTCGTACTCCTCGGTGAGGATGACGGTGCGGCCGGCGCGCAGGGCGGCGAGTGCCGCCGCGACACCGCCGGTTCCGCCGCCGACGACGAGGACATCCGCTTGCATGGGGCTCCTTTTGCTGGGGTCGTTCGAGGGGGTGTTTGCGGTGGGGCGTGTGTCTCGGGTCGTGTGTCTTGGGCCCTGTGCCTTGAGTCGCGCGCTGTCGCGCCCTTCAGCGGGGCGCCGGGCCGAGCGTGGCGCCCTCGGTGAACAGGCAGTCGAGCAGCAGCCGGGGCGCGGGTCCCTGGCCGTGCAGCATGCCGGTGAGGAGGTCGACGGCCTGGCGGCCCATCTCCTGGCGGGGGATGCGGAAGCCGGTGAAGTCGACCGGGGAGTCGACCGGGGTGGTCGGATCACCCAGCGCGAGGAGCGACAGGTCGCGCGGGATCTCCAGACCGCGGTCCGTGGCCTCGGCGACCAGCGCGACGGCGTCCGTCTGGAACTCCACGAACACCGCGGTCACACCCTCCGCCAGCAGCCGGTCCAGCTGCCCCGCCGCCTCCGGCAGATGGAGGGCGTCCGCTCCCGCGGCCGAGCGGAAGCCCGCCAGCCGGTCGGCGGACGACTCCGCGCCCGCGCCCGGTCCGGCGAACGCGAACCTGCGGTGACCGAGCGCCCGTGCCCGCTCGACCAGGTGCGCGGTGGAGGTGACGTAGTCGGCGCCCACATAGGGCACCGGCTGACCGTCCGCGTCGTCGCGCCGGCCGACGCAGACGAACGGGTAGCCCTCCGCGACCAGCCGGCTCAGCTCGGCGGACGGGATCTCACGGCCCAGCAGGACGCAGCCGTCCGCCACCCGCAGCCGGTTGTTCTCGTGGAAGATCCGGCGCCGGCCGTCCCGTACCGGGGCGCTGGTGAAGAGCAGCAGATCGCAGCCGCCGCGCTCGGCGCTCTCCTCGATCCCGCGCAGGAACGGGTAGTAGAAGTCGGCGCTGGTGCTGGGGAAGACCGGCTCGTAGGTGAAGACGCCCAGGATCTGGTTGAGCTGCTTGAGCATCCGGCGGGCCAGCGGATCGGCGGCGTAGCCCGTCTCGCGGATGACGCGCAGCACCCGGTCGCGGGTCTCGGGAGCGATCCGGGCGGCGGCGTCGAGGCGGTTGTTCAGCACCAGCGAGACGGTGGTCTGGCTGACGCCCGCGAGGCGCGCGATGTCACGCTGCGTGAGTCTGCCGGGAGGCGGAGGCGTTGGCGGCATGAGTGGGTGGCCCTCACGTTCGAGTGGTTAATACGTATTGCCGATCGGTGACGGTGGGACCGTAGGACCGGACGGGCCATCCCGTCAAGGGGAGTTGCAGCAGGAGCAATACGGATTAGCTAATCAAAGCAGGGGTCTTGACATTAGCTGCGGGCGCGGATGAGCATCCACCCGCCCGAAGTGCCACTCAGAGCGACCGCTCCCAAGGAGCTCCTCGATGCGCCCACCTCAGCCGCCTGACTCGCTGCGCCCGCCCCATCTGCCCCCCACCTCCCGCCGCGGCTTCGTCGCGCTCACCGCCGCGCTCGCGGCCGTCCCCCTGCTCCCCGGCACCGCGGCCGCCGACGGTGCGCCCGACTGGGATCCGGCCGACTTCCGCTCCACGGTCACGGCCGTCCCCCCGGACCCGGCCGCCGTGGTGCTCGGCTCGCCCGGTTTCGAGACGCACGCGGACGGTGTCGGCGACGACACGGCCGCGCTGCGGGCAGCGGTCGACGAGGCGTCGCGCCGCGGTATCGCGAACAAGCTCGGCGACATCCTGGGCGGCGCCCGCGACTTCGCGCACGGGGACGGCGGCGGGATCGTGTTCGTGCCGGAGGGCCGCTACCTGCTGTCCGGTCCGGTCGACGTCTGGGACTCGGTGCGGGTGATCGGTTGCGGTGCCAGCCGGCCGGTGTTCGTGCTGGGCGAGAGCACTCCCGGATACGCCGCGGGGGCGCCGCGCGACGTGTTCTCCTTCCGCCGCCGGCCGGTGGGCGGACCCGTCGCGTACGCGAACAACGACACCTTCGGCTCGGCCCTGGTCAACGTCGACATCGAGATCGCCGCGGGCAACCCGGACGCCCTCGCGGTGCGCTTCGGCGGCGCGCAGCTGTGCCTGCTGCAGGACCTGGACATCAGCGTCGGCGACGGCCGCGCGGGCATCGACCACAACGCCAACCTGATCCACCGGGTGCGGGTGACGGGCGGCGAGGTCGGACTCCAGGCGTACGCCGCCTCCGCCGGCTGGCAGACGACGGTGCTGGACTGCCGGTTCGAGGGCCAGCGCCGGGCGGCCGTCGCGATGGCGAACGACGCCAAGCTCGTCGTCGTACGGACGGCGATCGCGAACACCCCGCGCGGCTTCGAGTCGGCGGCCGATCAGTGGCAGCATCTGTACGTCGAGAAGTCCCACTTCCACGCGGTCGGCGACGCCGCGGTCGTCCTCAACGACAGCACGTCCGTCCCGGGCGCGGAGAACGACCTCATCCGCCTCAGCAACCAGCTCACCCTGCTCGACTGCACGACCACCGACACCCCCACGCTCCTCCTGCGCGCCCAGAGCGGGACGCGCACGCCCGGACCCGTGCCGTCGGCGGTGGTCCGCGAGGTCACGTACGGGCTGCGCGTCGAGGGCGCGCTCGGTGACGGCGAGCGGCGGCGCGAGGGCGTGTACGCCGCCGTGTCACCGGACGCCGCGGCGACCCGGATCCGGGCCGGTCTGCGGTCCGACACTCCCCCGCCGCCGCCCGTGCGCGCGTGGGTGAGCGTGGCGGACGTGGCGGCGGCGATGGGCCGCACCGTCGGCCGGGGCGAGGACGACCTGGAGGTGTTCCAGGCGGCGGTGGACCGGCACGAGACGGTGTACGTGCCGATCGGCCAGTACGTACTGGGCGGCACCCTGCGGCTGCGCGCCGGCTCGAACCTCGTGGGCCTGCACCCGCGCCAGACATGGCTGCTGGCCGCCGACGGCCATCCCGCGTTCAGCGACCCGGACGAGCCGTGCGCCCTGGTGTCGACGCCGCACGGCGGCCGCAACCTCGTCACCGGTCTGGGCCTGGACACCGCCCGGCACACGCCCGGCTCGGTGAACCTGCTGTGGCGGTCCGGCGCGGACTCGTATCTGGCCGACGTCATGACCCAGTTCGTGAAGTGGCACCCCGAGGACGCGCCGACGGGCGATCCCGGCTACACGTATCGCGGGGAGCACAAATACGGCATCTGGGTGCGGGGCGGCGGCGGGGCGGTCGCCAACGTCTGGAGCTGCAACGGCTGGGCGGAGAACGGCCTGCTCGTGGAGGCGACCGACGTGCCGGCCCAGGTGTACGAGGTGTCCGTCGAGCACCACGAGTCGCGGGAGGTCGTGCTGCGGCGGGTGTGGGGCTGGCGGTTCCTGGGGCTGCAGACCGAGGACCACATCTACGGGTGGCGTTCCCAGGCCGTGGAGGTCGAGGGCGGGGGCGGGCTGCTCTTCGCGAACTCGGTGTTCTTCCGGGTCGCGACCGTGCTCGGGCCCTCTCCGTACGGGGTCAGCGTGCGCGGGGCGCGGGGCGTCGAGCTGCGCGGGAACCGCGGGTACCGGGACAAGACGCCGGAGTACACGCAGTGGGGTGCGGCGGTCGTCGACCTCCGCAGCGGGCGGACCGTGCCGGAGGTGGAGTTCACGCTGCTCGAGATCGACTGAGTGTGCAGGTCAGGCCGGTTGTCAGTGGGCTGCTCTACCTTCCTGACCATGACGACTTCGGCCATGACCCTGGCGTACCAGCGGGCCTCCGCGCTCGAACCCGGACCCCGCGGCGGCCTGTTGGGGCTGCAGACCGCGGGCGGCGCGGGTCCGCGCGGCGCGCTCGGCAATCCGCAGTTCTTCTCCGGCTTCCTCGCGCAGCCGCGGCCGGCCGCGGCCGGCCTGCTGGCGGTCGCCGACGTGGCCGCCGCGCGCTACTACCAGCCGGAGCGGCGCGGGCTGCTGGACCCGGTCGTCACGGGCAACGGCGACCGGCTCCGGTTCGAGTCGTTCTCCGGATGCTGCGGGGTGCATGCGCGGCTGGACGTGCTGACTGAGGGCCTCGAGGGGCGGGAGACCGAGCACGGCACGACGAACGTCGACATCAACAACCCGCTGCGGGAGGCGCTGTCCCTGCTCGGGCCGGACGATCCGCTGCATCTGCGGGTGGGGCCGGACGAGATGGCGGTGACGACCGCGGCCGGGCCGGTGGTGGAGAAGAAGGTACCGCTGCCCGACCGCTGGGTGCGCGGCTTCGGCGAGACGCAGGTGCTGGCCGCCGCCTTCGATCTGCGGGCGGAGCTGAACGCCGCCCAGGCCGCCCGCTTCCTGCGCTCGCTGCCCACCGGGTCCTCGCGCGGCGGGACGGCCCGGTGGCTGCTCCCGGCGCCGGGCGGGGTGCTGCGGGCCACGGCCCGCGCGGTGCCGGGCGCCGTGTGCCTCGCCGGGCCGGAGCGGCTCGGGGCGCTGCGCCGGGCACTGCGGCACGCGACGGGGCTGCGGGTGTACGGGCCGGCGGTGCGGGCCGGGAGCGATCCGGTCGCGTCGGCCTGGGAGCTCACGCTGCCGGGCATGCGGCTGACGCTGACCCTCTCCCCCGCCGTGGCGCGCGGCTTCTCGGGCGAGGGCGCGGTGCTGGAGTCCCTGGCCGTGGAGACGGCCGCGGAGGACGCGGAGCTGCTGGGCGTCCTGCTGGCGTGGGAGCCGCGGGTGGAGGTCGCCGAGCTCGCGGAGCGGTCCGGACTGGACGCGGCCCGGGTGCGCGCGGGCCTGACGATGCTGGGCACCTCGGGGCGGATCGGGTACGACGTGGCGGAGGCGGCGTACTACCACCGGGAGCTGCCGTACGACACGGGCCGCGCGGAGCGGTCGAACCCGCGGCTGCGCGACGCGCGGGAGCTGGCGGCCGCCGGCTCGGTGACGCTCCAGGGCGCCACCGGGCGGGTGGACTCGGGCGGGACGGTGTACCAGGTGCACGAGCGGGACGGGGCGCTCAGCTGCACGTGCCCCTGGTGGGGAAAGTACCGGGGCGGGCGCGGGCCGTGCAAGCACGCGCTGGCGGTGCGGCTGGTGCGGCGCGGGGAGTTCGCGGCGGTCGCGGGAGGAACGCGATGAAGACGGCGACGACGCCGGGGGGACGGGAGTTCGCCCGGGAGCGGCTGCTGGCGGCCGTGCGCGAGGGCAAGCCGCACGAGGTGGTGGTGCGGCTGCGGATGCTCGACGACGCGGACCGGCGGGCCTGCCTGCCGGTGCTGAAGCAGCTGCGCGAGAATCTGCGGCAGGGCCGACCGGGCGAGTTCCGGGGGCAGCCGCGCCTCGCGCTGGTGGTGGCGGGCGCCGGGTGCCAGACCGGAGCGGCGGCCCTGGTCTCGTGGCTGCTGGCGCGCGATCTGCGGGGGTTCGGACCGCTGCCGGTGGACTGGATCCTCGGGGCGATGGGGCATCGCGACCCGCAGTGGCTGACCGATGTGGCCCACCGGCTGGCCGGGCACTCCGCCACGGCTGTCGAGAACCACGACCTGATCCGGGCGCTGCTGGACCGCTCGGGCGGTCCGCTGCCGGACGGCGACGAGTTCGTGCGGGGCTGGGTCGTGTCCCAGGCGGTAGGGCTGCGGATGAGGCCAGACGACTCGCTCGTGGACCGGCTGCGCGCCGATCCCCTCACCCGGGCGCTGGTGCCGCGCCTGGTAGCGGTGTCCGGGGTGAGCCGTGAGCTGGCGTGGACCGGCAGCGACTCGTGGACCCTCGCGCTGCCCGCGCTGGCCGGGGAAGGGGTGCTGGACCGTGCGGAGTTGCTGGGCGCCCTGATCGGCGCGCTGGTGCGCGGCGGCAGGCCGGCGGCGTTGCGGCCGTTCCTGGAGATGCTCCGGCGGCTCGCCCCGAGTGACCGGGAGAGCAAGGAGCACCTGGCCGCCTGGGCGGCCCTCGCGGCCGACGGCCCGTCGACCGTCGCCGCCTACGCCCAGGAGAAGGCCGGCGAACTCGCCGCGACCGGCGATCTGGACGCGGCCCGGCTCGCGGATGTCTCGGCGGCCGTGCTGTGCCGGAACGAGAAGAAACTGGTGCGGACCCAGCTGGGCCTGCTGGACCGGGCGATGCGGCGCAACCGCGCCGACGTGCCGTTGCTCCTGCCGGTCATGGGCACCGTCTTCGGCCACGAGGACGAGGCGCTGGCGGAGCGGGCCGTGAAGCTCGTGGTGAAGCAGCTCAAGCACGCGGACCCGGCGTGCCGGGAGGAACTCGCCGCGGCCGCGGTCGTGCTGGCTCCCGCCCTGCGCGCCCGGTTGGCGGAGGTGCTCGAGCTGCCCGACGCGGTCGACGGGGAGGGGGCGGAGGCCGATCTGCTGCCGCCGCCTCCGGCGCCGGAGCCTCTCGGGGCACCCGCGACCGATCCGGCCGGTATCGCGGCCGAGGTCGCCGCCCTCATGGCCGGCGGCCGGAGCGTCGCCGACTTCGAGCGTGCCGTGGACGCCCTCGTACGCGCCGCGCACCAGGACCGGGAGGCGCTGGCCGCCGCCCTCACCCCGGTGCTGCGGCGGCAGTGGTGGGCGGAGCACCCCGAGTACGTGCTGCGCCACACGCGCATCGGCATCGCCGTGGCCGCGGTGACCGGTCACGTCGGGGCGGCGGAGATGCGCCTCGCCGAGCAGAACGAGCGGCACAACGCCAGCCTGTACGCCTCGGTCGACAAGGTCTACACGGCGCGGATGTGCGAGATCGCGTGGGCGGTCATCGATGGGCTGCCGCTGCCCTTCCTGCTGGCGACCCCCGACTGGTCGGACGGCACCCTGGAGCCCGCGACGCTCATCGACCGGCTCGCCGCCTACGCGACGGCGGGACGCACCCCCGCCCCGGTCGACTTCGGTCAGGCGCTGCTGCGGGTCCGCACGGACACCATCACCCAGCAGGACCTCACCGCTGCTCTGGCGCTGCGCACCGCGGAGGGCGTGCGGCTGGCGGAGTGGCTGGCGCGCGGCGGGCTGCCCGGCCGGTCGGCGGAGCGGCGCACGGGCCGGATCGCGTCGCGCGGCCACTACTGGGCCGCCCGCCGGGACGAGGCCCCCGTCACCCGCTTCACCCTGGGCGCGTCCACGGAGCTGCGGCGTCACTTCCCACCCGCCCTCGCCGTACTCGGCCACTCGTACGATCCGTTCACCAGCGGGATCTTCTGGCACACCGGGCGGATCGAGTACGCCTGCGCCGTCCTGCCGTACACGCCGGAGACGGTGGCGGTGTGGCGGCTGGCGGGCCTGGCCCGGGACGTCGAGACCGACGGCCGGCTGAGCCTCGGGGAGCTGCGGGCGCTCGCCGAGGCGCCCGGGTCTGTCGGGCCGGTCGTCCATCTCATGCTCGCCCACGCGCTGGGCGCGCGGCACGCCGAGGACCGGCTGGGCGCGGCGGACGCACTGCTCGTACTGGCCGCCCGGGGCGTGCTGGATCCCGAGACGCTCGGCGCGGACCTGGCGGACCTCATAGCCCGCGGCACCGTCAAGATCACCCGCCTGACGGACACCCTCGGGAACGCGGCGCGCACGGGCGCCTGGGGCACGGTCTGGTCGGTCCTCGCGGTGGTGCTGCCGCAGTTGCTGGCGTCCGAGCAGCAGTGGACGGGTCTCGGCGGACTGCTGACCGTGGCCGCGGACTGCGCGGAGCGCTGCCGGCCCGCCGCGGGCCCGCGGGGGCTCGACGCGTACGCCGACCGCTCCGGCGGCAGCCAGGCCGTACGCCAGGCGCGGCGGTTGCGGGCGGCACTCGGGGGTTGAGCGCCACCGGCACCCGCGGCCGGGCGTTGAACGCCACCCGCACCCGGGCGGCACTCGGGGATTGAGCTCCGCGAGCCGCTCACCTCCAACTCCCCCGGCACGCACGACGGATGGCGGATGGCGGGATTCCGCCAAGGCGGGTTCCCGCCATCCGCGAACGGCCGCCGACCCGCCGTCCTCTGCGACGGTAGGCCGACGTCAACCGTCGGCCGGCCGCCGAGCGCCCCGGCCGCCGTATCTCACTGGGGAGTTCGACAGATCATGCGCCCGATACCGCGCGCGGCCTCGACGCTGGCGATCGCCGTCGTCCTGGCCGCCACCGCCGTCGTCCCGGCCTCCGGCGACCCCGCCGCCGCGGCCGGCGACCGCAGTCCGCTGACCGGCAGCGCCACCGCCGGCGCCGGCACCGCCACCCAGGTCACCCTGATCACCGGTGACATGGTCGACGTGGCCACCGACGCCGAGGGCCGCACCAGCATGCACATGCGGCCCGGCGAGGACGGCACGCCCGTCGACCACGTCACCGAGGAGCACGACGGCGACCGGTACGTGATCCCGGTCTCGGCGTTCGCCGGCATCCGGGAAGGCTGGCTCGACAAGGAGCTGTTCAACGTCACCGGCCTCGTCGAGCAGGGCTACGACGACGCCCGCACCGAGGCGCTGCCGCTGATCGCCCAGTACGCGACCAGGGCCGACGTACCGAAGGCCGGGGGCGACTCCGCCCTGCCCGGCAGGGCGCACCTGGTGCGGGCCCTGCCCGTCGTACGCGGCGCCGCCGTCAAGGTGGACAAGAAGCAGGCCGCCGCCACCTGGAAGGACCTCGCCGCCCACGACGCGCGCAAGGCGGACCGGATCACGAAGGTCTGGCTGGACGCCAAGGTCAAGGGCGCGATGGCCGAGTCCAACGCGCAGATCGGCTCCCCGACTGCCTGGGCGTCCGGCATCACGGGTACGGGCGTGAAGGTCGCCGTCCTCGACACCGGCGTGGACGCCGCCCACCCCGACTTCGCCGGGCAGATCGCCGACGCCAAGGACTTCACCGGCTCCGCCTACGGCACGGAGGACCGCCGCGGCCACGGCACGCACACCGCGTCCACCGTCGCCGGCACGGGCGCGGCGAGCGAGAACGGCAAGGAGCGCGGCGTCGCCCCCGGCGCCCGGCTGCTCATCGGCAAGGTCCTCGGCGACGGCGGCAGCGGCTCCGAGTCGATGATCATCTCCGGTATGCAGTGGGCCGTGGACTCCGGGGCGGACGTCGTCTCCATGTCCCTGGGCACCTCGACCCCGAGCGACTGCTCCGACCCCATGTCGCAGGCCGCGCAGGCCCTGGCCGCGCAGAACAAGGCGCTGTTCGTCATCTCCGCCGGCAACCTGGGCCGCGCCGAGTCCATCACCTCCCCCGGCTGCGCGCCCGCCGCCCTCACCGTCGGCGCGGTCGACTCCGAGGACGGCACCGCCGCGTTCTCCTCGCGCGGCACCGTCATGGGCGCCCACACCGTGAAGCCGGAGATCGCCGCCCCCGGCGTGAACGTCCTCGCCGCGAACGTCGGCGGCCGCGGTGTCTACGCGTACCAGCGCATGTCCGGTACCTCGATGGCCGCCCCGCACGTCGCGGGCGCCGCGGCGCTGCTGAAGCAGAAGCACCCCGGCTGGGACGCGGCACGGCTGAAGAACGCGTTGGTGTCGGCGGCGAAGAGCGACATCCCCGGCGACGTGCAGGAGACCGGTGCGGGCCGGCTCGACGTACCCAGGTCCCTGAAGCAGACGGTCCTCGGCCCGGGCGCGGTCTCCGCCGGCGCCTCCGCCTGGCCGCAGACCGGGGCCGACATCAGGACGCTGCCCGTGACGTACACCAACACCACGGACGCGCCCGTCACCCTCACCCTGCGGATGGACCCCGTCCTCGGCAACGACGGCACCCGCACCGCCACCGGCATCGCCCGCCTCGGCACCGACACCCTCACCGTGCCGGCCGGCGGCACCGCCGAGGTCCCGCTGACCATCGAACCGACGGTGGGCATCCAGCCCGCGCAGTACGGCGACTTCGGCGGCCGGATCCAGGCCAGGGTCTCCGACGGCACCACGGTCACCGTCCCGTTCGGCTTCTACCTCGAGCCGGAGACCGTCGACGTCACGGTGAAGCTGATCGGCCTCGACGGCCGGCCGCAGACCTCGCCCGCGGCCGTCCTGGACGTCATCGGAATGGACGACATCACCGGCGGCCGCTACTACCCGGCCACCGGCGAGCAGAAGCTCCGGCTGCGTGCCGGGACGTACTACGTCAACGCCGTCGTGCCGACCAGGAACGCGGCCGGTGCCGTCGACACGGCCAGCGAACTCGCCCTGCCCGAGGTCAAGCTCACCAAGGACACCGAGCTGGTCCTCGACGCCCGCAAGGCCCGCGAGGTGACCTACGAGACCGACCGGCCCGCCGAGACGGCCTCGGCCACCGTGTCGTACGGCCGCTGGTGGGACGACGCCGACGGTACGACCTGGGTGCACGCCGGATCCGTGCTGTACGGCGGCGTCAAGCACGTCCGCACCTGGGGCCAGGGCGAGGCGCACCGCGGCGGCTTCGAGGCCGCGAGCTGGTTCCGTGCGGTCCAGCCGGGTGCCGGCAGCTCCAGCCCGTACGTCTACAACCTCGGCGTCTTCGACCGCGACGTGATCGTCCCGGGCCGGACGCTGAAGACGACGGACGCGAACCTGGCCGCCGTCGACGCGCAGTGGTACTCCCTGGGCGCGCAGGGCGACTTCCTGGACACGATCGACAACTACCGTCCCTGGAACCCGTCGTCCGGAACCGGCGGCAGCCTGTTCCAGCCGGTGCGCGTCCCGTTCGCCCGCACCCAGTACTTCTCGGCGGGCGGCGACACCGGCGCCTGGGGCGAGACGGGGACCAGCTGGCGCATGGGCGAGCTGATGCGCGGCCCCGTGCGGTCCTTCGAGGGCGGCGAGCGGCTGAAGGAGACCTGGTACAAGGGCATCATGCGGCCCACGGCTCCGATCAACCGCAACGGAACCGCCCTGCTCTCCGGCGAGCGCCAGGGCGACCGGATCGGGATCCAGACCTCCCTGTTCACCGACGCGGGCGGGCACTTCATGTACGCCCAGGGCTTCGGCGACGTCGGCAACCTCACGCTGTACAAGAACGGCGAGAAGCTCTACGACCACGCCTGGCCGTACGGCGTGTTCCCGGTGACCCCGGAGCCCGCGGACTACGTACTGCAGCAGTTCGTGATCCGGGCGTTCTCGCAGCGCCAGTTCAAGTACCCGTACGGCGTGATCACCCGGTTCCGCTTCCGTTCGGCGGAGGACCCCACGGCGTACTCGCAGACGCTGCCGCTGGTCTTCCCCGGCTACGACGTGCCGGTCGACACCGGCAACACGGTCGGGGCCGGCAAGGTCCGCATCCGGCTGTCGGCGACGGGCCACGGGGACTACACGCCCGGTGAGATCACCAAGGCGAGCGTGAAGTTCTCCTACGACGGCCCGGTCGCGGAGCCGGTGTGGACGGATGCGGCGGTCGTGCGCGAGGACGGCGCCTGGTACGCCGAGATCGACCACGCCGGCGCGAGCGGCAAGTCCGTGTCGCTGCTGGTGGACCTCACCACCGCGGACGGCGGTTCGGTGGAGCAGCGCGTGATCAACGGTTACGGCGTGCGCTAGCCGTATCCGCCCCGAAACGGCCGTCGGGCCCTGGATCGGTCAGGGCCCGGCGGTCTTCGCGCGTCCCGCGCGCAGCGCCACCGCCTCCCCCGCGCTCTCCCCGGCCACCAGGTCGCGCAGGAAGCCGAGCACCGGCCGCAGATCGTGCCCGCCGGCCGCCTCCGCGATCCGGGCGTGCAGCGCGGTCTCCACCTCGGCGACGGCCCGCGCCGTCTCGTGGCCGGCGGCGGTCAGGGTCAGCTCCACCCGGCGGCGGTCCCGGCTGCCCTCCTCGCGGCGCACCAGTCCGGCGGTGACCAGCCGGTCCACGAGCCGGCTGGGGTTCGTGCCGCTCTCGCACACCAGCAGGGTGCCCAGCCCGGACAGCGTGAGCGGCTGCCGTTCGGCGAGCAGCCGCAGCACCTCCGCCTGCGCAGGCGTCACACCCAGCGGGCGCAGGCCCTGGGCGAGCCGGCGGTTGCCCTCGCGCTGCGCGGCCAGGACCAGGTAGCGGATCTCCTCGACCGGCTCCATGGACGGCCCCTCTCTGCGTGGGTGGCGGACGGGAAAAAGATTACACGACACCTATCGGTTTGACTTACGCCCGCCACGCGCCCACAGTTATATGTGTCGCGTCATTCAATGACGCATCACGGAGAAGAGTGGAGACATGGGCGACGACATCGTTCACCGGAGGATCACCGTGCGGCGCTTCGGCGGCCCCGAGGAGCTGCGGACCGTCCGCGCCACGCTCCCCCCGCCGCAACCCGGACACGCCCGCCTGCGGGTGCTGGCCGCCGGCGTGGGCTTCACGGACCTGATGGCGCGGTCCGGCGACTACCTGCTGCAGCGCAGGGTGCCGTTCACTCCCGGTTACGAGCTCGTCGGCGAGGTCGTCGACGCCGCCCCGGGCGAGGGGGACGAGGCGGCACCGCCGCCCCCCGGCACCCGGGTGGCCGCGGCGCTCACCAAGATGGGTGCGTACTCCGAGTACGTCTCACTGCCGCTGCGCCGGCTCGTACCGCTGCCCGACGGGCTCGACCCGGTGCGGGCGGCCGCCCTCCCCCTGGACTATCTGACGGCGATCAGCGTCCTGGAGACGCACGCCCGCGTCGAGCCGGGCGACACCGTCCTCATCCAGGGCGCGGGCGGCGGCGTCGGCCAGGCGATCAGCACGCTCGGACGGCTGCGCGGGCTGACGATGTACGGCACCGCCTCGTCGCCCGGCAGTGCGGAGCGGCTCGCCCGGCACGGGGTCACGTTCATCGACTACCGGCGCGAGGACGTCGAGCGGCGCCTGCGCGAGCTCGAACCGGGCGGCGTACGGGCGGTCTTCGACCATATCGGCGGGGCCAACCTGGGCACGGGCTACCGGGCCCTGGCCCCCGGCGGCGTCCTGGTGAGCTACGCCTTCGCCGGGCGCCCCGGGCGGATGGTGGCCGACACGGTCCGGGGCGCGGCCCGGGTGAAGCTGATGAACCTGCGGCCGGGCCGCCGCACGGCGCTCAGCATGGTGCCCGCGGAGATCAAGGCCGGCCCGGCCTGGTACCGGGAGTCCCTGGCACGGGTGCTCCAGCTGGCGGCGGACGGCGTCGTCGCGCCGGAGACCGGCGGCGTGTACCCGCTGACCGACGCGGCCCGGGTGCACGCCGCGCTCGAGCGGCGCGAGATCACCGGGAAGGTGGTGCTGACGCCCGGCTGAGCAGACCGGCCGGGGTCGGGCCGCGGCGGTGGACGCTCAGTCCGCCGCCGGCGGCGTCCACACGTACGGCGTCGTCGTGGCCACCGGCAGCAGGCCCAGGCGGGTGAGGATCGGACGGCTGGTGTCCAGCGCGTCGACCTGGACGTAGCGGTGGCCGCGGGCGAGCGCCAGGTTCGCCCGGTGGGCGACCAGCGCGCGGTACAGGCCCTTGCCGCGCCACTCCGGCAGCGTCGAACCGCCCCAGAAGGAGGCGAAGTCGGTCCCGGTGTGGAAGCGCACCCAGGCCGCGCAGACGACCGTGCCCTCCGCCTCGGCCGTGACGACCACACACGGGTCGCCCTGGCCGGCCACCTCGTCGGCCAGGGCGTCGACCAGCCAGGACCAGTCGCCGCCCCATACCGCCTGGTTGAGCACCCCGATCCGCTCCAGGTCCGCCCGGGACGTGACCTCGCGCAGCTCCACCCCGTCCGGCAGCCGCACCTCCCCGGCGACCGCGGCGGTCTCCCCCACGATCACCGTCTCGCGCTCCTCCGGCTCGAACCCGGCCGCACGCAGCCGGTCCGGCAGGTCCGCCGGCCGGTCGTGCCCGTGGTACTTCCACTCGACGGCCAGCCCCAGCCCGGCGAAGTACTCCCGCTGGGCCGCGATGAAGGCGTCCAGCTCCGCGCCGTCGAGACCGCCGAGGTCCTGATAGAGGATCAGACCGCCCTGCCCCGGCAGCACCTTGCGCAGTACGGGTCCGACCCGGTCGACGGGGGTGCCGGAGCGCAGCCGGGCGCGCAGCTGGGCATCGTAGGCGGCGCGGTACTCGAGTTCGGGGGAGTCGGTCATCCGGCAGATGATAGTGCCGGATGATCACGATGTCAGTCCGGTTTACGGACCGGGGCGGCGCCGGCCCCGCTGCAACGGGACCGGCCTGCGTCGAGTGGCGACCAACGCCCGGGACAGTCAAAGCGACCACCCGCGCCCGGCCCTTCTGACGGAGGTACGGATCCGTCGGCCCGGCACTTCGGCGGTGCGCCGAATGCGGTGTGGTCTGGCTATCCATGTCAGCAGGTTTCGGCGCCGGGAGCAACCCTCCAAGGGCTTCCATTCTCCCGGAAATTGGCCGTTTTCCGCGCGCCGCACCCTGCCGATGTCGCGCTGACCTGCAGCGTCGAGCGCGCCCCCGTGGTGTCGTACCGCTGGGAATGACCGGATTCGGACCACGGAAAGCGCATACGCCTCCGGGAATTCCCTATTCGGCTGGATTGGATTTTGGGCCGGCGCCACCCTGTTTATCGGACCTGTGCCCGGCGGGCTGCAACTCCCGGGTGCGAAAAGGGTCCGTCGAGTGGCAACCGACCTTGGGAGGTATCCACGCGTGCCGCGTGACACGCACTGCACAGACCCGTCACACGAAAAGGAAGCCGGCTCCGGCGGGTTCCGGCTGCCCGCCGCCACCGTGGTCGTCACGGTGGCGCTGGTCCTGGGGGCCGTCCTGGTCTCCCGTCTGCGGATCGACGTCGAGATCGCCGTCCCCACGGCGCCCGCCCTGATCGCCGCCGAGGTACTGCGCCGCCTCGCCGGCTCGCTCGGCTCCGGGAGGGACAGGAACCGGTAGGCGGAACCGGTAGGCGGTATCGCGCGACAGCGGCGGTGCGGCGGCTTCGCCGCACCGCCGTACGCGTACGACCGCCCACCCGCCGTACGGGACGTGTCCGCCCGGCTGCGCGTCGCGGGCGGTTGCGGGACGCTGGGCGGGTACGCGGCTGTCATGGCCGCTCCGGTGCCGGACGGCCAGGGGCGGCAGGAGACCGAACACCGTCAAGCGAGCCGAGGAGGCGTGGCATGCCCATCGCGACCGTCAATCCCGCCACCGAGGAGACCCTGCGGACCTTCGATCCGCTGGGACCCGAGGAGATCGAACGGCGTCTGGCCGCCGCCGTCACCGCGTTCCGCCATCACCGCACGACCGCCTTCGACGAGCGCGCCCGGCTCATGAACCGCGCCGCCGACCTGCTGGAGCAGGACCAGAAGGACATCGCGCGGACCATGACGACGGAGATGGGCAAGCCGATCACCGCCGCGAACGCGGAGGCGGCCAAGTGTGCCAAGGCCATGCGCTGGTACGCCGAGCACGCGGCCGAACTCCTGGCCGACGAACATCCGTCCGCCGCCGATCTGGCCGACTCGGGGGCCGACCGGGCGTATGTGCGCTACCGCCCGCTGGGCGTCGTGCTGGCCGTGATGCCGTGGAACTTCCCGCTCTGGCAGGTCGTCCGGTTCGCCGCGCCCGCCCTGATGGCGGGCAACGCCGGCCTGCTCAAGCACGCCTCGAACGTGCCACAGACCGCCTTGTACCTCGAGGACCTGTTCCTGCGCGCCGGCTACCCCGAGGGCTGCTTCCAGACGCTGCTCATCGGCTCCGGCGCCGTGGAGGGCGTCCTGCGCGACCGGCGGGTGGCGGCGGCCACGCTGACCGGCAGCGAGGGCGCGGGCCGGGCGGTGGCGTCGGTGGCCGGCGACGAGATCAAGAAGACGGTGCTGGAGCTGGGCGGCAGCGATCCGTTCCTGGTGCTGCCGAGCGCGGACGTCGCCGCCGCGGCCCGTACCGCCGTGACGGCCCGGGTGCAGAACAACGGGCAGTCGTGCATCGCCGCCAAGCGCTTCATCGTGCACGCCGACGTCTACGACGCCTTCCGCGACGCGTTCGTGGCCGGGATGCGGGCGCTGACCGTCGGCGACCCGATGCTGGAGTCCACCGACGTCGGCCCGCTGGCCAGCGAGCAGGGGCGCCGCGATCTGGAGGAGCTGGTCGACGACGCCGTGGCGGCCGGGGCCGAGGTGCTGTGCGGCGGGCGGCGCCCGCCCGAGCAGGATCGCGGCTGGTTCTACGAGCCGACGGTCATCGCCGGGATCACCGACGGGATGCGCATCCACCGCGAGGAGACCTTCGGACCGGTCGCCACCCTGTACCGGGTCGGCAGCCTCGACGAGGCCCTCGAGGTGGCCAACGACTCGTCGTTCGGCCTCAGCTCGAACGTGTGGACGCGCGACGACGCGGAGATCGGCCGCTGTGTACGCGATCTGGAGGCCGGCGGCGTCTACGTCAACGGCATGACCGCCTCCCACCCCGCGTTCCCCTTCGGCGGCGTGAAGCGCTCCGGGTACGGGCGGGAGCTGTCCGGCCACGGCATCCAGGAGTTCTGCAACATCACCACGGTGTGGCAGCGCTGACGGACCCGCTCACCGGCGGCTGCCGGACCCGCTCCCCGGCAGCCGACCGTCCCGCTCACCGGCGTACGCCCGGCCGGCCGGCCCACAGCACCCGCAGGCCGAGCCGGGCCGCCGCGAACCGGCGGCGCGGTGCGACGAGCCGGGCGGCGCGCCACATCATGGCGGCCCCGCTCAGCACCTCGTCCTGCCCGCCGGGGCGCAGTACCACCAGCAGCGGTCGCCGGCACGGCAGGCCGCCGAGCGCGTCGGCCAGCACCGGGAACTCCTCGGGGAGGTGCGGATCCCGGCAGGCGCGGGCCCGTACCGGCGGCGCGAGGACGCCGTCCAGCCGCGCCGCGACGTCCGAGCAGTCCCCGCACGCCGCGTCGTACACGACCACCAGCCCGGTCACCACGCGGCCGGCACGACGCCCGCCGCCAGTCCCGTGGCCGTGGCCAGTGCGGTCGCCACCGCGAGCAGCCGACGGTGAGTACGCCACCGATCCTCCCAGTCCCCGTCCCCGCCATGGCCGATGCTCGCCATGGGCATGATCCACCGGGCCAGTGCGAAGCCGGCGCCCGCGGCCACCGCCCCCGTGAACGGCACCACCAGCACGATGCCGAGCAGCACCAGGTGGGGCAGCGCCGACGGCGAGTAGGTGCGCATGCCCGTGCCCATCTCGAAGCCGAACTGCACCGGCCCCAGAACCCGCCCGCGATGCTGCACCTGCTCGGGTACGAGGCGCTTGTTCTCCGGCACGGGCAGCGCCAGCAGCCCCCACTCCCGCAGCAGCACGGCCGCCGCGAGCAGGCCGAAGACGGCCAGCCGGACCACGAGGGGAACCAGTGCCTGGACGAGGCCGCCGAGCACCGCGGCGACGACCACGACCGACAGGGCGCCGAGTTGCAGACCCAGGCCGAAGCTCAGGAGGGGAACCGCACCGCGCCAGACCGGCGCGCTCAGCAGGAACGCCGAGTTGTTGCTTCAAGTGGAGCCGGAGTTGGCGTAGCCGGCGCTGAGCCCCGCCCCGCACAGCGCGAGCAGCGCCAGGGCCGGGCCGCCGGCGCCGGCCGCCGTCAGGGCCGCCGCGGCGACGGCGACGGCCGTGACCGGCAGCGCGAGGGCGAGCGGATGCAGCAGCGCGCGCCGGACGGCGCGCCGGACCCGGTGCGGGGTCGAGGCGTCGGCCATCTCAGCCGTACACGCCCACGAAGCACACGGCGACCGTGAGGCCGGCGTAGTCGTTGTCGGTCCAGTAGACGTGAGTCCAGGCGTCCGAGCAGCGGAAGGTGTTGCCGCTGGGGGCCGACCAGCGCCAGGCGTTGCGGTTGTTGCACGAGGACGTGACGCGCTGGGCCCAGACGCTCTCCCAGATGCCGGTGTGGGTGTACTCCCAGTGGCCGTCGAAGTGCCGGTTGTCCGCGTTGCAGGGTTTGCCGCCGCGCCGCCAGCCGCCGTAGCACTGGGCCGGGTCGCCGGCCCACCAGTTGCATTCGTACGGCGTGTAGTTGACGCCGTAGTCGCCGCAGTGGGGGTCGGTCCACTCGCAGGTGGGGGCGGGGTCGCCCACACATCCCGCGGCGGCCGCGCGCCGCCGGTCCAGAGCCCAGTCGAAGGGGACCAGCACCGCCGTCATCGCCGCGACCGCCAGGCCCTTGAGCATGGTCCGCCGCACGGCGGGCGGGTTGGGGATGAGCTCGCGGACCCGGCTGGGCACGGCCGCGTCGGACGGCCCGGCGTCGACGGAGGGGATGGTGTCAAAGCGCACGGCTGCTCCCTGAGGTCTCGGTTCCGGGGGCGAGATGGGCGAACAGGGCGGGCAGGTCGGTGTCGCGGTAGACGAACCGGCGGTCCGCCACCCGGCCGTCCGCGTCGATCCGGAAGACGCAGGGCGTGTATCCCTCGGAAAGCGCGGCCCACTGGTCCGTGTTCACGACGCGTTCCAGATCCGGGTGTTCGGGGAATTCGGGAAAGGCCGCGGCCGCGTCCGCGGTCGCGAAGAGTCCGAGCATTCTCATTCCGTCCGGCCGGTGCGCCGCGATGTGGTCCGCGGTCGCCTTCCAGGTTTCGTGGCACAGCGAACAGGCGTCGTTCAGCTGAATGACCAGAGTGCCCGTCTGTGTCTCCCGGGGCCGCAACGCGGGCGATACGGAACGGGGTTCGTCGGCGAATCGGGCGGTCTGCGGATTCAGGGCGGTCTGCTCGAGCATGCGCACCCTGGAGTACACGGCAGCGACGGAGAGCACGGCGAAGACCGACATCAGGAGCGAGACCAGGGCGACAGCGGTCGGCAGGCTCATCGTCACCCCGTCACGCGGCCCAGTCGACCGTGAGGCCGTCGAGGACGCCGTTCACGAAGTCCTCGTCGACGCTCACGTCGGGTCCGGCGCCCCGCGGGGGCCGGTCGCGGAAGGCGACCTCGAAGACCGTGGTCCGGTTGGCGAAGAGATAGCGCCACTCGAGCGGGGTGCCGGCCAGCCTGGCCGCCTCGTCCTCGCGCAGATCCATCCTGAACCGCCAGACCTCCGCGTCCCCACGGGCCAGTCCGCGCCAGGCCGGCACCCGGTCCCGTTCCTGGCGGGCGTCCATGATCATGACGGTCATCCGGGGCTCCGAGGCGACCAGCATGACGCCGTACTGCTGGAGATGGGCGCCGGAGCGGCCGGTCAGCCGCGCCCCGTCCGGGGAGTCGGCGAAGTCCAGCTTCGAGACGATCCGCGTCAGCACCGAGGCGCGCGGGGCGGGGCCGCCGAACCAGGTGTGGGCCTCGTGGTAGGGGCCCGCGACGACCAGCGCGCTGTCGGAGCGGTCACCCGCCTCGATCACCATGAGGTCGAAGCCGGACCTGCGGACGGTCCGGGTGCGGGCGTCCGGCAGGATGCGCCCGGTGATCGCCCGATGCGCGCCGGCCGGGGCGATGGTGAAATCGCGGGCGAAATCCGTTCCGGTGAACCGGGTACTCCCGTGCCATTTCAGCGCGCCCGCGGCGGTGGGGATCTGTACGGAGACTCTGGCGCCGTCCGGCGCCGTTCGGACAACGTCAGCCATGTCGCCTTCCTCATGGGACGGGCCGGAATTCGGCCGGACAAGGAAAAGCCCGGTGGCATCCGGGCGGTTTGGCGCACGTTCTCCAACGGCGGGTGTTTCTGGAGGGCTCGTACGGAAGTTAGCAGCCGCCTTCGGCAGAAGGAAGTGTGCATGTCAGAGGTGTCCGTTGCCGGACATTCCTTCATTCCGTGTTCACCGCGCATTCCACCGCTCGCGGTCTCGCGGACGGTCCGGCGGTGAGCCGCTGAGCCCGGTGCCCCGGACGGTCACAGACCCACCGGGTCCTCGTCGTGCAGGACGCGCTGGAACATCGCGTGGTCGCGCCAGGCGCCGTCGACGTGCAGGTAGCGCGGGGCGGTGCCGATGCGTTCGAAGCCGCAGCGGCGCAGGACCGCCTGGGAGCGCTGGTTGTCCAGGAGGGTCGTCGCCTCGATGCGGTGCAGGCCGAGCGTGGTGCGGGCGGCCTCGCAGGCGTGCTCCACGGCCGCGGTCACCAGGCCCTTGCCCTGGTGGCTCGCGGCGATCCAGTAGCCCATGTACGCGCTGCAGAAGGGGCCGAGGACGATGCAGGTGAGGGTGAGTCCGCCCACGACCTGCTCGCCGTCCAGCAGATGCCACGGCGCGGCGCGCCCCGCCTCGAGGTCGGCGAGCTGGGACCGCATCCGCTCGGTCACGCCCTCGAGGGTGAACGTGTACTCGCTGCGCCGCGGCTCCCAGGGGGCGAGGTGCTCGCGGTTGCGCAGCCGGGCGTCGCACAGAGCGGCGGAGTCGTCGAGGGTGGCGGCACGCATGAGGACGCCGGCGGGCAGCTCGTACGAGGGCAAGGTCATCCGGACACCGTACTGCCCCGGTGCGCGGCGCCGTTGGCCGGCAGCGGCTGCTCCGTCCAGATCACCTTGCCCTCGGCGGTGTAGCGGGTGCCCCACCGCTCGGCGAGCTGGGCCACCAGGAACAGCCCGCGTCCACCCTCGTCCGTGATCGCGGCCTGCCGCAGGTGCGGGGAGGTCAGGCTCTCGTCGGTGACCTCGCAGATCAGGCTGCGGGCGCGGATGAGGCGGACGCCGATGCTGCCGGAGGTGTAGCGGATGGCGTTGGTGACCAGTTCGCTGAGGATCAGCTCGGTGGTGAACGCCTCCTCCGCCAGCCCCCACTCCGCCAGCTTGGCCGCGACGTCGGCACGCACCCCGGCCACGGCGGCCGGCACGGACGGCACCTCCCACCGGGCGACCTGGCCGGGGCCCAGCCGGAGCATCCGGCCCACCAGCAGGGCGACGTCGTCCTCGGGGCGCTCGGGCAGCATCGCCGTCAGCACGTCCTCGCAGATCCCCTCCGGGGTACGGCCCGGTCTGCCGGAGAGCGTCGCCAGCAGCAGCGCGAGCCCCTCGTCGATGTCCCGCTGGCGGTCCTCGACCAGGCCGTCGGTGTAGAGCACGAGCCGGCTGTCCTCGGCCAGCTCCATCTCGAGCGTCTCGAACGGCATCCCGCCGA
Organism: Streptomyces sp. NPDC051940; assembly: GCF_040680895.1. Classification (NCBI taxonomy): domain Bacteria; kingdom Bacillati; phylum Actinomycetota; class Actinomycetes; order Kitasatosporales; family Streptomycetaceae; genus Streptomyces; species Streptomyces sp. NPDC051940. Next base: position 27,403 of record NZ_JBFAXR010000009.1, read on the forward strand.
GCCCGAGCGGCGGCCCGCCGGGCACCTCGGCGAAGGCGGCCGTCCCGTCGGGAGAGACGATCACGGGCTGGTGGTGGCCCGCGCGGGCGATCGAGCATCTGCCGGACAGCGGGTCGTAGACGGCGTACAGGCAGGTGGCGCCGGTGATGCCCGCGTCGGTGCCGTCCGCGGGGTCGTCCTGGTCGAGGCGGGCCGCCAGCTCGTCGAGGTGCCACAGCAGCTCGTCGGGCGGCAGGTCGAGGGTGGCGAAGTTGTGCACCGCCGTACGCAGCCGGCCCATGGTCGCCGCCGCGTGCAGGCCGTGCCCGACGACGTCGCCGACGACGAGCGCCACCCGGGCGCCGGGCAGCGGGATGATGTCGAACCAGTCGCCGCCGACGCCGCCCACCCCGCCCGCCCCTGCGAGGGCCGGCAGATACCGGTACGCGGCCTCGACCGCGTCCTGCTCGGGCAGGCTGTGCGGCAGCAGGCTCTGCTGGAGGGCCACGGCCATGGTGTGCTCGCGTGTGTAGCGGCGGGCGTTGTCGATGCTGACGGCGGCGCGGGTCACCAGCTCCTCGGCCAGTGACAGGTCCTCCTCCTCGAAGGGGGCCGAGTCCGCCGAGCGCTGGAAGACCGCCTCGCCGAGGACCACCCCGCGGGCACGCACGGGGACGGCCACCCGTATCCGGTAGCCGTCGGGGCGCCCGCTGCCCGCGACCCGGCGCATCGGGGCGTACTTCTGGTCGGGCGCGGGCTCCTCGCCGCGCAGCACGGCGGGCAGCAGGTCGACGGTGGCGTGGTCGGCGAACCGGGCGGCCGCGAAGTCCGTCAGCTCCTGGCAGGTGCGCACCACGTCCAGGGTGGTGCCGATCTCCGAACCCGCGTCGTGCAGCAGCCGCAGCCGGCCGCCCGCCCGCTCGGCCCGTCGTGTCTCACTCTGCAGCAGCGTCGTGTCACGCACCGTGGTGACCGTCCCCGGCAGGGCGCCGGCCTCGTCGATGGGGCGCTGGCTGACGGCGAGCGCCCGGTCCCCCACCTCGTACACCTCGTCGGTCGCGGTACCGCCGGAGGCCAGCAGCCCGGACAGCGGGGGCTCGATGCCCAGCTCCGTCACCTCGGCGCCGTCCGGGTCCGGCGGGAGGTCCAGCAGGCGGCGCGCCTCGTCGTTGGCCAGCATGACCCGCCGGTCGCCGGAGAGGATGAGCACGCCCTCGCGTACGGCGTGCAGCACCGCGTCGTGGTGGTCGTACATGCGGGTCATCTCTTCGGGGCCGAGACCATGCGTGAGGCGGCGCAATCGGCGGCCCACCGCGGCCGCGCCGATGAGGGCCAGCAGCAGCGCGCCGGCGGTCGCGCCCAGCAGCAGGGTCACCTCGCCCTGTACCGAGGCCGCGATGTGCTCGATGGTGATGCCCGCGGAGACCATGCCGACGACCTGGCCGTCGGAGTCCGTGATGGGTACGACGGCCTGGACCAGGGGCCCGATGGTGCCGGTGATCTTCTCGGTGATCACCTCGCCCTTCAGGGCGGGCCCCAGGTCGCCGACGAACTTCTTGCCGATGCGGTCGGGCAGCGGGTGCGTGTAGCGGATGCCGTCCCGGTTCAGGACGACGACGAAGTCGACGTGCCCGCGTTTGCGGGCCTCCTCCGCCTTGGGCTGCAGGACGGCCGTGGGATCGGGGCTCTCCAGCGCCTCCACGATGCCCGGCGAGTTCGCGAACGCCTCCGCGACCGCGATGGAGCGGTTGCGTGCCTCCCGCTCTGCCGCGGCCTTCGCCTGCAGCAGCAGCGCCACGGCCGCGGCCGCGACCAGCGGCACGATGATGGCCACCTGCAGCAGGAAGACCTGGCCGGCAACGGTGCGGGCGCGTCTTCGCGCGGTGCGTCCGGCCATGGTGCGTGCGTGCCTCCCTCGTCCGAGTCTGCGCGCCCCGCCCCCGGTCCGACAGCCGGACTGGGCCGAGTGGGCATGGGGCCCGCTGAACAGCTTGTACGTCCAGCATGGCGCGATTTCGCCGGTTGTGGGGGTGCCGGGTGCTGGACGCCTGGGCTGCCCACGGCCCGGGTGGTGCGCGGCCTCAGCTCCACCAGGCCGCCACCCGGTGCAGGGCGGTGAGGAAGGCACGGGGCAGTGCGCCCTCGTCCGGGAGGAATCCGGCGCCCGCGGTCGCCAGCAGCGCCAGATCGCCGACGACGAGGGGCCGGGGGCGGACCGACAGCCGCCGCAGTGCCCGGTCCCAGGGCGCCGGATCGGCGGTTCCGGAGGCGATCCACTTCCGCAGCGCGGGTTCGTGGGCCTGCAGCGCGCGGTGCCGGGTGTCGTTGCCGCGGATCCGGCTGACGGCGTCGAGGGTGCGCACCACCGCGTCGGGGCAGCCCGCGGCGCTGCGGGCGATGTGCGTCAGGGCCTCGGCGCGGAGGCGGTCGAGCGGGATCTGGTCCGCGGCGTCCAGCGCGGAGTCGAGGAGGGCGCCGCGCAGTGGGGCACGCGCGTGCCCGGACAGGGAGCACAGCAGCGTGACACGCTCGGCAGGGTCCGCCTTGAGGTGGACGGCCTCACGCAGTTCGCGCACCCAGCGGGCGTCGACGGCGGGCAGCTTGCGCCGGAGCAGCCCCGCCAGGCCGCCCGGTGTGTACTGGTACCGCTCGTGGCTCCACCAGTCCGCCGCACGTGCCGCCCGTACCACCTCCTGCCACAGCCGGTCGGGGGTCGGCGGGCCGGCCGCGGCGATCAGCCCGCCCAGCAGGTCGATGCGGAGCAGGGGGTCCTCGAGGCGCACTGCCATCGCCTCCACCTCGTCCCGGCACTCCGCGGGGAAGTCCGCGACGACCGGAACGAGTTCCCACGGCCGCGTGGCCTTCGCGGCCAGCTGGCGGTGGGCCACCTTGTGTCGTTGGTCCGTGGGCAGGCGCTGCAGGGCCCTGCGTACGTCGGCGGGCTTGCGGTGTGCCGCCTCCTCCGCGACCACGTCGGTCACCGTCTCGAGGGCGGGTCCGTGCACGAGGCGTGCCAGGCCGAGCAGGGGCGTCAGACCGATGTCGGGCCGGCGCGGTGCGGCCGTCTCCACCAGGGGGGTCAGGAACATGGCGACAGTGTCGGCGTCGGCTTGGCGCGCAAGGACCGTTGCGGCGGCGACTCGATCGCCGAAGGGCAGCTGCCCGGCCATCCGCACGAGTTCGTGCAGCCGGTCGCCCGCGTACGGCAGCAGGGCTTGCAGGCGGTGCGTGGCCACCGGGTTCCCCAGGGCGCGGGCGAGCAGCGCGGACCGGGTCGCGGGGTCGAGGCGCGGAAAGGCCCGGGTCAGCTCGTCGGCCAGCAGCTGACGGACGCTCCCCCTGTCGCCGGCCCGGATCCTGAGCGTTCGGTGCGCCGCCTCCTTCACCCGCTCGGCAGGAAGCCGGGACAGCAGGTGTGCTGCCAGCGGGCTCGCCGCCCCGGCGAGGATCTCCCACACCTGGAAGCTCGTCTCCTCAGACAACGCGGGCGGCAACGCGTCCAGCAGGCGTTCCATATGCCAATCGGCATCGCCGTGTTCCGCCTGTGCCGTGAGCAGGTCGGCCAGCAGGGGCATCACCAGCTCGCGGACCACGCCGTCCTTGTCCTGGGACAGGGACAGCAGTCCGCGGGCCGCCCCGTGCGTACCGGCCAGCACCGACACCCGGGACGCGACGTCGGTGAGCCCGGCGAACACCGTGCTGAGTTCCTCGGCCACCAACGCGGGGCGATCCGCGAACACGGCGGCCAGGTCGCGCAGGATCTCCATCCGGATCGCGCTGTCGGGGGCGCTGCGGGCCTCGTCGAGCAGGCGGGACTCCAGCCGCGGACGGGAGCGCTCCGACACCCGGCGCAGGGCGGATCGCAGCGCCCTGACACGCTCCAGGGGCCACTCGAGCCGATCCACCCATGACAGGGCCGCATCGACCGCGGCGTCCGCCAGCGGTACGTCGACCGACGCCAGGTACCGCTGCACCTCGTCGTCCTCGAGCCGGCCCGGCCGGAACACCAGGTCGTTCTGCAGGTCCGCCAGCGCCTGCTCGGACACGTCGACATGCACGCCGTGCAGCCCCTGGATCCTGGGCAGCACGTCGTCGATCCGCTGCGCGGACTCCAGGGCCTCGACGAGCAGTTCGTCCGCGTCCGGCCCGTCACCGCGGGCCACGGCCAGTGCGGTGAGGGCGGCAGCGCGCTGCGGCTGGTGCAGCCGGCGTGCCGGGTTGAGCAGATCGCCGGTCACCCGGGTCGAGGTGCCGCGCTGCCGCGCGCGCAGGTGTGCGAGCAGAGCCAGCTCCTCCACCCGCGGCACCACATCGCTCCGGGTGACGCGCTGTTCCAGGTCGTGTCGCAGCCGCCGGCCCACGGACTCGGGGAGCACCGTGGCGAGTTCCTCCGCATCCGCCGAATGCCAGTCCGTGAGGAGGAAGGAGAGGTCGTAGGGCCAGTGGTCCCCCTCGGTGGCCGCTATCCACGACCGGGCGTCGACGATGAGGCGCCGCGCGACCCGCGGAGCGACTTCGTCCAGTGATCCAACCAGGTCCCCGTGCTCCGCCGAGGGGTCGAACTCCGCAAGCGCGAACCGTGCCCGGATCCGGTGGCTGTCCGTGACCGTCTCGCTGATGCGGGCACGGACGGCGTCGACGGCGGCCTCCGCCTCGTCCGGCGGGAGGTGGCGGGCGAGCGCGCCCACCGCCCGGACCGCGGTCAGCGGATCGGGCGTCGTCGCCGCCGTCCGCACCGCCTGCGCACGCAGCACGTCGGGTACGTGCGCGGCCATCGCCAGCAGCGCGAGGCCCCCGCGGCGGGGGTCCTCGTCCACGGCGCACAGGTCCAGCGCCTCCCGGGCCAGGGCCAGGCGCTCGTCCGGGGGCAGGCGCGCGCTCAGGGCGGCCACCGCGATCGCGCGCGGGGAGGGGAACTCCAGTGACCGGGCTTCGGCCAGGGCCCGGCGGGCGGAGCGCGCGCTCAGGCGGGTGCTCAGCCGCGCCAGGGTATGGGCACGCCGCCCCTGGGACTGCAGGGTGCCCGCCACGGCCACGCACTCGTCGAGCCATTCGGGTCCGACGGCCTGCGCAAGGCGCTCGACGGCGGCGGCGCGCCGCCGCTCGTCCGTCATCCGGCGGCACAGCGCCAGCGCCTGCGCCGGGGTGAGCAGACCCCGCCGGGTGGCCGCGGCCAGGAGCGGCGCCGGGATCCCGTCGCTGCGTGCCGCCACGCTGGCGCGGGCCAGCGCGCACGCGAAGCGCACCTCGAACGACCGCTCGTCGCACCGGGTCTCGGCCCGCCGCCAGGCCCGGTCGCAGTCGTTGAGGAACGGGCTGTCCGTGCCCTCGAGTGTCTGGCCGGCCCGCAGCCAGCCCCCGTCCACCAGGGCGTAGAGGTCCTCGTCGGCGGCCCCGGCGCGTTCCAGGTGCGCGCCGTGGAAGCGGACGGCATAGGGGGCGACCTCGATACTCCCCCGGCGGGCCCGCTCCAGGGCGCTCCGGCCGTAGGCGACGAACCGCTCGTCCCAGGCGTCGCGTTCACCGCGCCCCATCAGGTCGCGGAAGAACATGCCGAGCCGGGGGTGCGAGTAGACGAAACCGGTGTCCCGGCCGTCGCCGATGACGAACCGGCCGACCTCCCGGGCCAGGCCGTACAGCCGCAGCGACGACGGCGGCCGGGGCAGGACGCCCAGCAGGTCGTCCCGGCTGAGCGGACCGAGCGCACAGGCCAGGGCGTTGAGGAGGTCCTCGAGGTCCTGCCGCTCGGCGGCGGTGTTGCGGTGCTGCGCCCGCCACTGCCGCTCCTGGTCCTCCCACCACCGCTCGAAGTAGCCCGCCAGGCCCTTGCTGACGGACGGCAGTTCGTCCGGGCTGATCGCCGCGGCCCGTTCGCCGTACGGCAGCAGCGCCTCGACGTACAGCCGTACGAGGAGGGGGTCGCCCTCACTCAGCCGGTAGAGCTCGCTGACGACGTCCACGTTGGCGGCGAGGCCGGCCAGCGGATCGCCCATCGCGTGCAGCACCTGGCCGACGCCCTCGCGGTCCATCGGGGGGAGCGGCAGGCTGACGGCGAGGGAGTCCCAGTTCAGCCGGTCGAGCCAGCCCGCGTCGTCGGTGTCCCCGGCCAGGTAGCGGGCCGAGGCGAGCACGCGTACGCCCTCGCCGGGCGCGGCGGGGAACAGGTCGGGGCCGGGATGCCAGTCGGTCGCCTCGTCGAGGCCGTCCATCACCACCAGCAGCGGGCGGCCGTCGGGCGGCGGGCGCCGCAGATAGCCGAGGCATGCCTCCTGCCACTGTTCGGCGGACATGTCGGGCGAGCCGGGTGGGTCCCCGTACACCTCGCCGAGCCGGGTGGCCAGCGCGGGGAACACCACGCCGGCCTGGGCGGTGTTGAACCGGATGCTCACCGGGACGACGACCACGTGCGCGTGCTCCTGGCGCATCACCTCCTGCGCCCACCGCACCAGCAGGGCCGACTTCCCGCGGCCCGCCTCGGCGGCCACCAGGGCGTATGGCGGGGCCTGCGGGTCCGCGAGCCAGCCCGAGAGCCGACGCAGCTGGGACTCCCGCCCGCCGAATGGCACGGGTGCCCCGTCGCGACCGAGGTACTCGACGAGGAAGTTCTCGATCCTGCCCGCGTAACCCGAACTGAGGGCGGACAGCCCGGCCAGCAGCGGTGTGACGGCGTCCGCGGCCTCCCGCCAGCGGCGGTCCACGCGGTGGAAGGCGTCGTGTGCCCGCAGGACCTCCGGATGGAGCGCGCCCAGCAGGCCGACGGGCACACCCCAGCCGCCGGCGGCCCTGCCGGTGTCGCGCGACGTCTTCAGCACGCCGCACACGCCCATCGTGCGCAGATTGAGCAGCGGGCCCCCGCTCATGCCCGAAACCGCCTGGCCCCCGGCGAGCTTGAGCAGGTCCCCGCCCACGTCGTGCACGCCCTCGTAGGTGAAGGTCACCGGCTCCAGCTGTGCCTGTGCCGGGGACCAGGTACGGGTGTAGCCGCTCCCGTGCAGCCGGTCCTCCCAGCGTGGTTCGTCCGTGTCGAGGCGTACGCACGGATGCCCGATCCGCTCCACCTCGAGCACCGCGAGGTCGGGATGGGGATACGGGCCCGGCGCAGGGCTGCCGTCGGCGGGCGGGTGGACGGCCACGATCCGGGCCGCGGCGCTGCCGCCGTGCCACGCGGCCTGCAGCCCGTCTCCGCCCGCCACGACGTGGGCGCACGTGACAACCGTGCGAGGGGCGACGAAGAAGCCGGTGCCGCCCGCGGCGCCAGGGCCGCTGATACGGACCAGGCAGTCACCCAGAAGTCGTCTGATCCCCTGCATTTCCGGCGCCGTTCCCGTCCTGCCCCGCCCTGCCGGCGGCGCTCTCGTGGTCCACCGTGCGGTCGGCGCCGCTCCCGCGACCTCCCGTGCCGCCGGCACCCCTCTCCCACTCCAGGGTGATCCTGAGCGATGCCTTGCTGCCGCTGTCGACGAAGACACTCACCAAGCTGCCCCCCTTCACGCCCAGTTCAAGGCCGAACTCGACCGTGGCCCGGGACGGCTTGATCTTCTCCATGCTCCCGGCGATCACCGAGCCCACACCCTGCAGCGCATCGCTCACGGGGGCGAAGGACAGCAACCGGTCGAGCCCCACGTCCTGGGGTCCCCCCGGAGCGGCCGCGTCCAGCTGCCGCACCCTGGCCATCATGCGCTTCCCGTCGGGAAGCTCGACTTCCACCGTCTTCTCGTCGTCCACCGCCCGCCCCCGTCGTCCGCCTGTGCGGCAAGTGTGACAGCCGCGTGCCAGGCCGGTCACCGAAAGTCGCCGAGTCCGGGAGATCCCGGGGCCGTCGGAACAGGGGTTGGCCGGGCCGCGGACCACGCCCACCGATTCGGCCAGTTCACGGTTTCACCCCCGGCCGGGGCCCGGCCGCTGAGACACTGTCTGCGCCCATGCACGACATGTGACGAAAGTGGGCCGCAATGCGGGATGAAATCGCCATGAGCCCCCGGGGCACGGCTGCGGTGACGGATGAGGACGAGCTGCGGGCGCTGCTCGCGGCGCTGCGCGCGCTGCGGGACGGCAACTTCCGTATCCGCCTGCCCGAGGAACGCGGCGGGACGGTCGGGGAACTCGCTTCGGTGTTCAACCAGATCGCCGACCGCAAGGCCCACTTCGCGGACGAGCTGGCCCGGGTGCGCGGCAGCGTCCTGCGGCAGGGGCGGCTCGACGAGCGGGTCTCCGCCAGTCCCGGGCAGGGCTCCTGGGCCACCGAGGTCGCCCACGCCAACACCCTGCTGGACGCCCTGGTCGGGCCCGCCGCAAACGCCACCCGGGTGCTGGACGCGGTCGCCGGCGGCGATCTGACGCAGCGGGTCGACCTGCACGACGGCACCCGCCAGCTGCACGGCGATCTGCGCCGGCTGGGTACGGCGGTCAACAAGATGGTCGACCAGCTGTCGCTGTTCACCGGCGAGGTCACCCGCGTCGCCCGCGAGGTGGGCACCGAGGGCCGGCTCGGCGGCCGGGCGAAGGTGCAGGGGCTCTCGGGCAGCTGGCGGCAGGTCACCGAGGCCGTGAACATGATGGCCGCCCGGCTGACCGCGCAGGTCCGCGACATCGCCGTGGTGACGACGGCCGTGGCGAGCGGTGACCTGACCCGTACGGTGACGGTGGAGGCGACCGGCGAGCTGCTGGAGCTGAAGCTCACGGTCAACACGATGGTCGCGCAGCTCTCCGCGTTCGCCGACGAGGTCACCCGGGTGGCCCGCGAGGTCGGCACGGGCGGCCAGCTGGGCGGCCGGGCGCAGGTACGGGGTGTGTCGGGCGTCTGGAAGGACCTCACCGACAACGTCAACTTCATGGCCTCGAACCTGACCTCCCAGGTCCGCAACATCGCCCAGGTGACGACGGCCGTCGCCAACGGCGATCTGAGTCAGAAGATCACGGTGGACGCGCAGGGCGAGATCCTGCAGCTGAAGTCGACCATCAACACGATGGTGGACCAGCTCTCCGCGTTCGCGGACGAGGTCACGCGCGTGGCCCGCGAGGTCGGCACCGAGGGAAACCTCGGCGGCCAGGCCCAGGTACGCGGCGTCTCCGGCGTCTGGAAAGACCTCACCGACAACGTCAACTT
>NZ_JBFAXR010000009.1:36587-125713 GCF_040680895.1 Streptomyces sp. NPDC051940
TTCATGGCCTCGAACCTGACCTCCCAGGTCCGCAACATCGCCCAGGTCACCACCGCCGTCGCCAACGGCGACCTCTCCAAGAAGATCGAAGTCGACGCCCGCGGCGAGATCCTCGAACTCAAATCCACCATCAACACGATGGTCGACCAGCTCTCCGCCTTCGCCGACGAAGTCACCCGCGTCGCCCGCGAGGTCGGCACCGAGGGCCAGCTGGGCGGCCGGGCCGAGGTGCGCGGGGTGTCCGGGGTCTGGAAGGACCTCACGGACAACGTGAACTCCATGGCGGACAACCTGACCTCCCAGGTCCGCAACATCGCGCTGGTCTCCACGGCTGTCGCGCAGGGCGACCTGGGCAAGAAGATCACGGTGGCGGCGAAGGGCGAGATCCAGGAGCTCAAGGACACCATCAACACGATGGTGGACCAGCTCTCCGCCTTCGCGGACGAGGTCACCCGCGTGGCCCGCGAGGTCGGCACGGAAGGAAACCTGGGCGGCCAGGCCCAGGTACGGGGTGTGTCGGGCGTCTGGAAGGACCTCACCGACAACGTCAACTTCATGGCGTCGAACCTGACCTCCCAGGTCCGCAGCATCGCCCAGGTGACGACGGCGGTCGCCAACGGCGACCTGTCGAAGAAGATCGACGTGGACGCGCGCGGCGAGATCCTCGAGCTGAAGGACACCATCAACACGATGGTGCAGCAGCTGCGCGCCTTCGCCGACGAGGTCACCCGCGTGGCCCGCGAGGTGGGTACGGAGGGCCAGCTGGGCGGACGCGCCCAGGTACGCGGCGTCTCCGGCGTCTGGAAGGACCTCACCGACAACGTCAACTACATGGCGGACAACCTGACCTCCCAGGTCCGCAACATCGCCCAGGTGGCGACGGCGGTCGCCCAGGGCGACCTGTCGAAGAAGATCGACGTGGACGCCCGCGGCGAGATCCTCGAGCTCAAGACCACCATCAACACGATGGTCGACACCCTGTCCTCCTTCTCCTCCGAGGTCACCCGCGTGGCCCGCGAGGTCGGCTCGGAGGGCCAGCTGGGCGGCCAGGCCCGGGTGGAGGGCGTGTTCGGCACCTGGAAGCGCCTGACCACGAACGTGAACGAGCTGGCGTCGAACCTCACCACCCAGGTGCGCGCCATCGCCGAGGTGGCGTCCGCGGTCGCGGCCGGCGACCTGACCCGCTCCATCACGGTGGAGACCCGCGGCGAGGTCGCCGATCTGAAGGACAACATCAACCTGATGGTGGCCAACCTCCGCGAGACCACCCGCGCCAAGGACTGGCTGGAGACCAACCTGGCCCGGCTGGCCGGCCTGATGCAGGGCCACCGCGACCTGATGGAGGTCGCCGACCTGATCCTGCGCGAGCTGACCCCGCTGGTGAACGCCCAGTACGGCGCGTTCTTCCTGGCCGATCCGGACGGCGACGGCTCACTCTCCGACGACCCGACGGCCAGCAAGGGCCTGGCGTTCATCGCCGGTTACGGATCCGCGCAGGGCGCGACCGTCGACACCGGCGGCATGCCGGGGCACGGGCTGGTGCGGCAGGCGGCGCTGGAGAAGAAGCGCATCCTGATGGAGGAGGCGCCGCCCGACTACATCAAGATCAACTCCGGTCTGGGCGAGTCGGCGCCGAGCAGCGTCGTCATCATCCCGATCCTGTTCGAGGACAAGCTGCTGGGCATCATCGAGCTGGCGTCCTTCTCCCGCTTCTCGGACGTCCACCTGGCCTTCTTCGACCAGTTCGTGAACACCATCGGCGTCGCGATCAACACCATCATCGCCAACTCCCGCACCGAGGCGCTGCTCGGCGAGTCGCAGCGCCTGGCCATCCAGCTGCAGGAGCGGTCCGACGAGCTGCAGGGCCAGCAGGCGCAGCTGCAGCGCTCGAACGCGGAGCTGGAGGAGAAGGCGGCCCTGCTGGCCACCTCCTCGCAGTACAAGTCGGAGTTCCTGGCGAACATGTCGCACGAGCTGCGCACCCCGCTGAACTCCCTGCTCATCATGGCCCGGCTGCTCGCCGACAACCCGGACGGCAACCTCAGCCAGCAGGAGGTCCAGTTCGCGGAGACCATCAACCGCTCCGGCACGGATCTGCTGACGCTCATCAACGACATCCTCGACCTGTCGAAGATCGAGGCCGGCCGGATGGACGTACGGCCGAAGAAGCTGCCGCTGACCAAGCTGCTCGACTACGTCGACGCCACGTTCCGGCCGATCACGCTGGACCGCGGGCTGTCGTTCACGGTGAACGTGAGCGAGGGCGTGCCGCGCGAGATGGTCTCCGACGAGCAGCGGCTGCAGCAGATCCTGCGCAACCTGCTGTCCAACGCGGTGAAGTTCACCGCCGCCGGCCGGGTCGCGCTCAGCGTCTCGCTCGCCTCCGCGCCGGAGGACGGGCCGGGCGACGGCGACCTGGTGGCGTTCGCGGTGACGGACACCGGTATCGGGATCGCCCCGGACAAACTGTCGGTCATCTTCGAGGCGTTCCAGCAGGCCGACGGCACGACGAGCCGCAAGTACGGCGGCACGGGTCTCGGCCTGTCCATCAGCCGCGAGATCGCGGGCCTGCTCGGCGGCAAGATCGTCGCGGAGAGCGAGCCCGGTCTGGGCAGTACGTTCACGCTCTTCGTCCCCGCCGTGAGCCCCGGCCACATCAGTACGGAGGGAGCGTCGCCGCTCCCCCTGATCCCGGAGTCCGCGGTGGAGCACGAGCCGGTGGCCCGTACGGAGTTCGAGGGCGACTGGCCGTCCACCACCAAGCTGGAGGAGTGGAAGTCCGGCCGTGCCGGCGAGGTGCTGCCCGGCCGGCGGGTACTGATCGTCGACGACGACATCCGCAACGTCATCGCGCTCACCCATGTGCTGGGCCGGGTCGGCATGCCGGTGCTGTACGCGGAGAACGGCCGCGAGGGCATCGAGGCGCTGGAGGGCAACGAGGACATCCAGCTGATCCTGATGGACATCATGATGCCCGAGATGGACGGCTACGAGACGATAGAGGCCATCCGCGCCACGCCCCGCTGGGCGGATCTGCCGATCATCGCGCTGACCGCCAAGGCGATGCCGGGCGACCGCGAGAAGTCCATCGCGAGCGGCGCCAACGACTACGTGCCCAAGCCCGTGGACCTGGACCGGCTGCTGACGGTGGTGTGCTCACTGCTCGACCCGGAGTCGTCGGGCGGCGCCCCGCTGCTGCGCGCGGTGCCGGAACAGCAGGTGGAGGGCGGGTAGCGGTCCCGCGGGGCCGCGCGGTTCCGCGCCCGGGCGGAACGGGACCGCCCCGCCCGGCACTGGGCCGGGCGGGGCGGTCGTACGTCGCGGAGGTCAGGACAGCATGGTCAGGGCCTCGTTGAAGGTGGCGGACGGGCGCATCACGGCCGCGGCCTTCGCCGGGTCGGGCTGGTAGTAGCCGCCGATGTCGGCCGGGGAGCCCTGGACGGCGTTCAGCTCGGCCACGATCTTCTGCTCGCCCGCGGTGAGCGCCTCGGCGAGCGGGGCGAACGCCTTCGCCAGGTCCGCGTCGACGGTCTGCCCGGCCAGCTCCTGGGCCCAGTACAGGGACAGGTAGAAGTGGCTGCCGCGGTTGTCGATGCCGCCGACGCGGCGGGTCGGGGACTTGTCCTCGTTGAGGAAGGTCGCCGTGGCCGCGTCCAGGGTGTCCGCGAGGACCTGGGCGCGGGTGTTGCCGGTGGTCGCGGCGTACTGCTCCAGCGACGGGACCAGGGCGAAGAACTCGCCGAGGGAGTCCCAGCGCAGGTAGTTCTCCTTGACCAGCTGCTGGACGTGCTTCGGCGCGGAGCCGCCGGCGCCCGTCTCGAACAGGCCGCCGCCCGCCATCAGCGGGACGACCGACAGCATCTTGGCGCTGGTGCCCAGCTCCAGGATCGGGAACAGGTCGGTCAGGTAGTCGCGCAGCACGTTGCCGGTGACCGAGATGGTGTTCTCGCCGCGGCGGATGCGCTCCAGGGAGTACGCGGTGGCCTCGACCGGCGCGAGGATCTCGATGGTGAGGCCCTCGGTGTCGTGCTCCGGCAGGTACGCCTGGACCTTCTTGATCAGCTGCGCGTCGTGGGCGCGGGTGGCGTCCAGCCAGAAGACGGCCGGGTCGCCGGTGGCGCGGGCGCGGGTGACGGCCAGCTTGACCCAGTCGCGGATCGGGGCGTCCTTGGTCTGGCAGGCGCGGAAGATGTCGCCGGCGGCGACGGGCTGCTCCAGTACGACGTTGCCGTGCGTGTCGACCAGGCGGACGGTGCCCGCGGTGGCGATCTCGAAGGTCTTGTCGTGGGAGCCGTACTCCTCGGCCTTCTGCGCCATCAGGCCCACGTTCGGGACGGAGCCCATGGTGGACGGGTCGAAGGCGCCGTGGGCGCGGCAGTCGTCGATGACGGCCTGGTAGACGCCGGAGTAGCTGGAGTCCGGCAGAACAGCCAGGGTGTCGGCCTCCTGGCCGTCCGGGCCCCACATGTGGCCGGAGGTGCGGATCATGGCCGGCATCGAGGCGTCGACGATGACGTCGGACGGCACGTGCAGGTTGGTGATGCCCTTGTCGGAGTCGACCATCGCGAGGGCCGGGCCGTCGGCGAGCTCGGCGTCGAAGGACGCCTTGATCGCGTCGCCCTCGGGGAGGGCCTCGAGGCCCTTGAGGATGGCGCCGAGGCCGTCGTTCGGGGAGAGGCCGGCGGCGGCGAGGGTGCGGCCGTACTGGTCGAAGGTCTTCGGGAAGAAGGTGCGTACGACGTGGCCGAAGACGATGGGGTCGGAGACCTTCATCATCGTGGCCTTGAGGTGTACGGAGAACAGCACGCCCTCGGCCTTGGCGCGGGCGACCTGCGCGGCGAGGAACTCGTTGAGCGCGGCGGCGCGCATCACGGAGGCGTCGACGACCTCGCCGGCGAGGACCGGCACGGACTCGCGCAGCACGGTCGTGGTGCCGTCCTCGGCCACCAGCTCGATGCGCAGGGAGCCGTCCTCGGCGATCGTCGCGGACTTCTCGGTGGAGCGGAAGTCGTTCGCGTCCATGGTCGCCACGTTGGTCTTGGACTCGGAGGTCCAGGCGCCCATCCGGTGCGGGTGGGCCTTGGCGTAGTTCTTCACCGAGGCGGGGGCGCGGCGGTCGGAGTTGCCCTCACGCAGGACCGGGTTCACGGCGGAACCCTTGATCTTGTCGTAGCGGGCGCGGATCTCGCGCTCCTCGTCGGTCTTCGGGTCGTCCGGGTACGCGGGCAGGGGGTAGCCCTGGGCCTGCAGCTCGGCGACGGCGGCCTTGAGCTGCGGGATGGAGGCCGAGATGTTCGGCAGCTTGATGATGTTGGCCGCGGGGGTCTTCGCGAGCTCGCCGAGCTCGGCGAGGGCGTCGCCGATGCGCTGGCCCTCGTCCAGGTACTCGGGGAAGGTCGCGATGATGCGGCCGGCGAGCGAGATGTCCCGGGTCTCCACGCTCACCCCGGCGGTCCGGGCGTAGGCCTGGACCACCGGCAGGAACGAGTACGTGGCCAGGGCCGGGGCCTCGTCGGTGTGCGTATAGATGATGGTCGAGTCAGTCACCGGGGCGCTCCGCTCATCGTCTGGCGTTCAGTTTGCTTGACATCAAGATATCTCGTTCGGGGCGGGGCCTCGAACCCGCCTCCCAGAGTGCAACGCTCGCACGTTCCTCGCCGCGCGGCGCCTACGGCGGGGCGGACGGATCGCTGAGTCGGCAAGCACATGGACCACCGGCGGCCGCGCCACCAGAATGCGGGCAACGGAGATCCGCACTCGGCACCACAGGAAGGGACCTGCATCGTGATCGGTGCGCGACGCATACGGATGCCCGGCCAGGTCTGGGGTCTGGCCGCACCGGATGCCGCCGGGCCCGTCTTCGTCACCAGCTACGCGGGCAAGGACCTGTCCACGACCGTCCTCGCCGCGCTTGACGTCACCGGTGAGGTCTTGTGGCGTCGCACGTTCGACGGCCACCCCGGCCGCCCGCGGGTCAGTGCCGACGGATCCGTGTGGATCGCACACGGACCGACCGGCGCGGTCCTGACGGAGCTGGACGCCACCGGTTCGATTCTGTGTTCGATCGCGCCCCCGCACGAACCTCATGAGAGCCTCGGGGCGTTCGTCGTGTTGCCCGACGGTGTCTGCGTGTCCTGGCTGCCGGCCGAAGGGACGCCTACCGTTTCGAAGGGCAGGCATGCGCGGATCGCGCGCTACGAGTCGAACGGCACGTCGCGCTGGTCGACACCGGCTGTCCTGGACAAGCTGTCGTTCCCGGGCTGTGTCGAGATCAGTGTGGAAACCAACGGCGAAGTGCGGCCGTCCAAGCCGTCGACACCGCAATCGATCGAGGCGAGCCACTGGGAACCCCTGCTGATCTCCGGTCACCGCGTCGCGGCGACATTCACAGATGGCGGAAGCGGCATCGCGGTCACGTTCTTCCTGGACACCGCCACCGGACAGCTCGTCGCCGCGAGCCGCCCGGGACCCAGTCACCACAAGGCGATCATCGGCCCGGGCGAGTTCCTCATCGGTTCGCAGGGCTATGGCGCCTTCGCCACGGCACGCCACGACGCCACCGGCGTCGTCGTGCAGGAATGGCCGACGCACGCGATGCTGCTGATCGACCGGCAGGGCGCGATCAGGGGTCCCGAGTACGAGAACGTCCTGCCGACCCGCTCCCGCTTCGTCGGCCTCGCCGACGACGGCACCGTGCGCGCCGGACCCGCGCTGTCCGGCTTCTACACCGCCTACCCGGCCCTGGACCGCGACGGTACCGCGGTCTTCTGGCGCGACGGACGACTGCTGGCGGTCGACGCCGGCTTCCGGATGCATGAGCTGTTCGCTCTGGAAGGCGACAAGCGCGCCGTGATGAGCAGGATCCTGCTGCTCGACCAGGGACAGCTGGCCTTCGCCCTGCACGACGAGCTCTTCCTCCTGCGCTCGTCCGGCCTCGGGCAGCTGGACAGCGGTGTCTGGCCCTGCGCCGACGGCGGCCTTCACGGAAACCCGGTCGCCTACCAGTAGCCCCGGCAGGCCCCGCCGGGGCGGGGCGGCGGGTCAGATCATCGAGCCGACATGTGACAGCGCCTGCTTCAGGAGGTGGCCCTGGCCGCCTGTCATCTCCTGCTGGACCAGGTCGGAGGCCGCCTCCTGGGGCGTGAACCACTCGAGGTCGATCGCGTCCTGCCGCGGGCGGCAGTCGCCCGTGACCGGGACGACGTACGCGAGCGAGACCGCGTGCTGGCGTGGGTCGTGGTACGGGGTGATGCCCGCCGTGGGGAAGTACTCGGCGATCGTGAACGGCTGCAGGGAGGCCGGGACCCGGGGCAGGGCCACGGGGCCGAGGTCCTTCTCCAGATGGCGCAGGAGCGCGTCGCGGACGCGCTCGTGGTGCAGCACGCGGCCCGAGACCAGCGCCCTGCTGATCGTCCCGTCCTCCCCGATCCGCAGCAGCAGCCCCACATGGGTGACCTCTCCCGCGTCGTCGACCCGCACGGGAATCGCGTCGACGTACAGGATGGGCATCTGGGCGCGCGCGGACTCCAGCTCGTCGGGGGCGAGCCAGCCGGGGGAGGTTTCCGTCAGATCAGCCATTGGCGCATCGTACGTCCCGGTGGCCCCGGATCCGGGCAGACCCCCCGACGTGTCCCAACCGGCTGATCGATCAAGGTGGTTCGGGGCACACTCACGATATGCGGACGCCGGTGAGCGACCCGCAGTGGATCGGGCCGTACGCCGTGGTCGGCCGGCTCGGCTCCGGCGGGATGGGGTGGGTGTACCTGGCACGCTCGCGGCAGGGTCAGGCCGTGGCCGTGAAGGTCGTACGGGCGGAGTTCGCCGCGGACAGCCAGTTCCGCCTGCGTTTCGCCCGCGAGGTCGCCGCGGCGCGCGCGGTGAGCGGTGTCTACACCGCCGCGGTCGTCGACGCCGACCCCGACGCTCCGCTGCCGTGGCTGGCGACGGTGTACGTCCCCGCGCCCTCCCTCGCGGAGGCGGTCACCGCCTCGGGCCCGCTGCCGGAGGCCGAGGTGCGCCGGATCGGCGCGGGGCTGGTGGAGGCGCTGCGCGCGATCCACGCAGCCGGGGTGGTGCACCGCGATCTGAAGCCGTCCAACGTCCTGCTGGCCCACGACCGCCCCCGGGTGATCGACTTCGGCGTCTCGCGCCTGGACGGCTCCGGTCAGCTGACCGTGGCCGGGTCGGTGCTGGGGACGCCGCCGTACATGGCACCGGAGCAGCTCACGGGCAAGGAGGTCGGCCCGGCATGCGACGTGTTCGCCCTGGGCGGGGTGCTGGTGTTCGCCGCGACGGGCCGCGCGCCCTTCGGGCACGGCAGCGGCGTGATGTTCCGGGTGGTGCACGACGAGCCGGAGCTGGACGGCGTGCCGCAGGGGCTGCGCGGGCTGGTCGAGCGGTGCCTGGAGAAGGAGACGGACCGGCGCCCCACCACCGAGCAGGTGCTGCGCGAGCTCGCGCCGGAGCCGTCCCTGACGACCTGGTCGGACCCAGTCGCCCGGCGCATCCGCGAGCACGGCGAGGATCTGGCGGGCCGCCAGTCCGCGGGCGCGGCCAAGGTGTCGATGGGCTCGTGCCTGCTGCAGCACGCGCAGGCACTGCTCGACGCGGGCCTGACGGACGCGATGGTGCGGCAGGCGGTGCGGCGTGACCGGGTCGGATGAGGTGGGCGCCGGATGGCGCGGCCTGGTGGACGCGTGGGGCACGCGCAAGGGGTGGCGTACGCACGAGGACGGCGCGGCCGTCTCCCTGGAGTCGGAGATCCCCGGCTCGACGCGCACGCTGACCCTGCGCTTCACCACGGCCCGCAATCTGCTCGTCGCGTTCGCCACCGACGGGCGGGTGCTGAAGCACGACGAGCTGGCGACGGCCGCGGCCGCGGCGAACGCCTGGAACACGGAGCAACTGGTGCCGATGCTCGCCGTGTGGGACGTGCGGGGGCCGAGCCCGTGCCTGGCGGGGGTGTGCTCGCTGCCCCTCAACTGTCATATGGACGTGGGGGAATTCGCGCAGGTGGCCGATGAATGGCTGAAACAGGCGCGACAGATGTTTCTGCGGTGCCAGCAGGTGTTCCAGTTGTAGGAGGTGCCCGGAAAGCGCGTACGGAATGGGGATTTCCCCGATCCGCAACGGCCCTCGGCCTCATACAATCGTCATGCGTTCGGCCCACAAGGGGGGATTCATGGGTCGCTTCCGGTCATGGACCGCTGCTGTTCCGCTCGCGATTCTTGTGGGGTTACCGGTCTTGGCCGCGCAGCCCGCACAGGCGCAGGGCGGTGGGTCGTGCGCCCCTTCGGACTGGCAGTGCCTGGCCAAGGACGCCGGCGCCGGCGACAAGATCGTCATCGCGCTGGACGGCCCCGTGACCGGTGAGGTCACCTCCGCCCGTCTGAAGAATCTCCGGGCGGCCACCCTGACGGTGGTCCTCGCGGACACCGCGGCCACGGACGAGGACGGCACGAAGCTCCTGGCGCTGGCCGACCACCGGTTCGTCGGGGACGGCAGCACGGTGGAACAGCTGTCGAAGGCCAATCGCAAGAAGGTCGCCGACGCCGGCGGCTGCACGGGCGACGAGGCCGCCCTGTGCGACCGGCTCACCGGCGACAAGACGGTCAAGGGCGACCGGCTGATCGACGACGGACTCGCCGAGGACCTGTTCTCCGACGGGAGCGCCGACAGCGGAAGCAGCTCCCTGTGGTGGGCCCTGGTCGGCGTCGCGGTCCTCGGGCTCCTGCTCATCGCGGTCCTCGTGCTCAGCACCCGCCGCCGCCCCGCCGTCGCGGGAGTCGGCCCGGCCCCGGACGCGCCCACGCTCGCGAGCAGCCCGCGCACGCCGCCCGCCCCGCCGCGCCCGCGCGGCGCCCACGCGGCGGGCCGCCGCCCGGTCCCGCCCGGCCCGCGCCGCGGCGCGACCGTCCGCACCGCCCTCCATCCCCAGGGTTACGTCGAGCTCGACGGCGCCCTGTTCCGGGCCGTATGGGCGGACTCCGACCATCCGGCGCCCGAGCCCGGCGAGACCGTCGAGGTCGTGGGCTCTCCCGGCACCGGCCTGCTGACCGCCGTCCGGTTCACCTCCTGATCACGCGAGGAGCCCTCTGTGAGCGATTCCCACCCCCGGACGATGCCGGTCGAGTACTCCGACATCGAGTTCGAGAACAACGCCCAGCGCATGCCGCTCGTGCTGTGCCTGGACACCTCGAGTTCGATGGCGGGGCAGCCGATCGACGCGCTCAACGAGGCGCTGCGCTCCTGGACGCACGAGCTGCACAACGACGTCGGTCTCAGCTACAGCGTCGAGGTCGCGGTCATCACGTTCGGCGGGCAGGGCATCTGCGCCTGGCAGGGCCCCAATCCGCTGGCGCCGGGCACCCGGATCAGCCCGTTCGTCCCCGCACACGCCTTCCAGGCGCCCCGTTTCACGGCGTCCGGGGTGACGCTGCTGACGGAGGCGCTGGAGCTGGCGATGCAGATCGTCGCCGCCCGCAAGACGGAGCTGCGCGCGACCGGGCTGCAGTACTACCGGCCGCAGATCTGCCTGGTCACCGACGGGCTGCCGACCGACGGCACGGGGCACTACACCCCGTCGTGGCAGCGACTGGTACCGGTGCTGGCGCAGGAGCAGGAGGCCCGGCGGTTCCGGCTGTACGCCATCGGGGTCGGCGGCATCAGCGACCAGGGCGAGGCCGTACTGCGGGCGCTGGCGCCCACGTTCAACGCCCGGCTGCACGGCTTCCCGTTCAAGGAGCTGCTGCAGATGATGTCGGCGAGCGCGTCCGCGGAGCAGCGGGGCGCGGGCGACGAGGTCTTCGAGAAGATCTTCAGCCAGTTCAGAACGCAGCGCCCGGCCTGGGAGAGCTGATGGACGCCTGGCGGGTACACGGGCTGAGCGTGCCCGGCTACCGGCACCGCCGCGACGGCGTGCCGTGCCAGGACGCCTGGCTGCACACCTCCTCGGGCCGGGGGCAGGTGCTGGCCGTGGCGGACGGCGCGGGCAGCCGGCCGCGGTCCGACGAGGGGTCGCAGCTGGCGGTGGAGCTGGCCGTGAAGCACTTCGCGCAGTGGGCGTCGAGCGGCGGGCCCGGCGATCCGCGCGCGGTGAAGGCGCTGCTGCGGGCGGCGTTCCGGGAGGTGCGCCAGGAGTTCCTGCGCGCCGTGGGGGTGGACGCGGGGGACTTCGCCTCGACGCTGACCGTCGTCGTGATCGCCCCGCGCTGGCTCGGCCATCTGTCGGTGGGCGACGGGTTCGTCGTCCTGCGCTCCGGGGAGGAGGGCGGCGCGCCGATGTTCCACGTACTGCCGCAGCCGGAGGCCCCCGGGGAGTACGGCAACGAGACCGTGTTCGTCACCTCCGACAACGCCGAGGAGCGGGCCCACGCGGAGTGCGTGCTGGATCCGGAGGTGACGGGTGTCCTGCTGTCCACGGACGGGCTGGCGCAGGCCGCGCTGTCGCTGCGGCCACGGGTGCCCAACGAGTCCTTCGTCTCGGCGGTGCTGGGCTCGCTCGACCGTCCGGGGCCCGATCCCGAGCGCGACACGAAGTCCCTCGCGGACCTGCTGTCGTCGGACCGGCTGACGGCCCTGAACGCGGACGACAAGACGCTGCTGCGGGCGGTGCGCGCATGACGGAGCGGCTGGTGCTGCTGGGGCAGGAGAAGGTGCGGCTGGCCGCCGAGCCGCTCAAGGGCGGTGGCCAGGCGGCGGTGTTCCCCGTCGTCGGGGGCGACTCCACCGTCGTGAAGATCTACCGCGATCCGCCCGGCCCGGACCAGGAGCGCCGGCTGGAGCGGATGCTCGCCATGTCGCCGCTCGGCGGGCGCCCCACCGAGGCGTCGCAGCCGCCGGAGCTCGCCTGGCCCACGGCGCTGGCGCGCAGCCCGCAGGGCGAGTTCCTCGGCTACGCGATGCGCCGCTTCGGGGAGCCCCAGCACGTCCAGCTGGTGGGGCTGTTCACCCGGGCCCAGCGGCTGCGGCACTTCCCGCCGGAGGCGGACTGGCGGTTCCTCCTCGGTGTCTCGTGGAACCTGTCGTTCATGACGGTGCGCATGCACCACGACGGCCTGTACATCGGCGACTTCTCCGCGAACAACGTGGTGGTCGACACCAACGGCTTCGTCACCTTCCTCGACTGCGACTCGATCGCGTTCAAGGACCCGGCCACGGCCGAGTACTTCCCGTGTGTCATGCAGACCGCCGACTACTCCGCGCCGGAGCGCCAGGAGGGCGGTCCGGCGACGGCGCAGAGCGACGACTTCGCCCTGGCGGTGCTGGTGTACCAGCTGCTGACGGCCGGCAACCATCCGTTCGGCGGGGTGCCGCGTGACAGCGACTCGCAGTCGACGGTGAAGGACAACATCGCCTCCAGCGCCTCCTACGTCGTACGCCCGGCGGACATCATCGTGCCGCGCGGCGTGGTGGACCCCTCCGTGCTGCCGCCCGCGCTGCTGCAGCTGGCGCAGCGCGCGTTCGGCCCGGGTGTGCGGGACGCCTCGGCGCGGCCCGCCGCCGCGGAGTGGCTGCAGGCGCTGGACCGGGAGCGCTCACAGGTGCGGCAGTGCCCCGACCGGCCCCGGCACAGCTACGGCGGCCATCTGACGTCCTGCCCGTGGTGCGCCCGGGCGCAGGCCACGGGCCAGGACGCGTTCAACCTCCCGGAGCCGCGGCCGTCCGTGCCCGCCGCCGCCGTACCGGCCGGTGCGGCCGCCGGCACCGGTCAGCGGGTGCCGGTGGGGCTGATCGTGGTGCTCGTCATCGCGGTGCTGGTGCTCATCGTGGTGATCGCCAGCTCCTGACGCCGTGGACCGGAGCGCCGTCGGTCAGTGCGCCCCGTCCAGCCGGGCGCGCTGCTCCGCGCTCAGCTCCAGGTCCACGGCGGCCAGGTTCTCGTCCAGCTGGGCCACGGACGAGGCGCCGGCGAGCGGAACGATGGGCAGGTCGTGCCCGAGCTGCCAGGCGAGCACGACCTGGTTCGGCGTCGCGTCGCACTCGGCCGCGATCTCGCGCAGCACGGCGAGGCGCCGGGGGTTGCCCGGGTGGTCGTAGTCGGGCCAGAACGGTTTGTCCTCACGGGTGTACGAGCCGCCCAGCAGCGGCGAGTACGCGACCAGGGCGAGGTCCTGCTCCGCACGCACGTAGTCGAGCAGGTCCGGACCCGCCGCACCGAGGTTGCCGTCCCGGAAGAGCGGCTGCGGGATGTCGAACCGGGGCCGCAGCAGGCTGTGCTGGTACTGCAGCACCTCGTATCCCGGGAGTCCGGCGGCGGCCGCCACGGCCCGGGCGCGCTCCACCCGCCAGGCGGCGTGGTTGCTCGCCCCGAGCATCCCGACGGTGCCCTCCTCGACCAGCGCGGCGAAGCCCTCCACCGTCTCGCGCAGCGGCACGGTGCGGTCCTCGATGTGTGCGTAGAGCAGGTCCAGCTTCTCCACGCCGAGCAGTTCACGGCTGCGCTCCGCGGACTCGCGGATCACCTTCGCCGACAGGCCCTCGGGGTTGTCGGTGTAGCTGGTGCCGGGGGCGAGCGGGCGCCCGCCGACCTTGGTGGCGATGACGATCTCGTCGCCGACGCCCCGGCTCCTGCGCCACCTGCCGAGCAGCGCCTCGCTGTGGCCGCCGAGGCCGCCGTCGACCCAGAACGCGTAGTTGTCGGAGGTGTCGATGAACGTCCCGCCCGCCTCGACGAAGCGGTCCAGCACGGCGTACGACGTCTCCTCGTCGGTGACCGAGCCGAAGAGCATCGCGCCGAGGGCGAGGACGCTGACCTCGCGGCGGGTCTTCGGGTCGGTGCCGATCGTGCGGTACTTCATGGGTGTCCCCCTCCGGACATGGGTGTCCCCATCCAGTACATGGGTGTCCCCTCCAGTCGGCCGGCCCGGGCTGCCGGGCCTGCCGAGGAGTCTGGACGCTGGAGCGCACTCCAGCGCAAGTCCCCTGTTACGGTGCGGCCATGGCGAGGGATCAGCAGTTGACGGCGCAGGTGGCGAGCGCGGGTGTCATGGGCGCGCTGGCGGGGGCGGCGCTGCGCGGGCACCGCGGAGTCCGTGCGGCGCTCGGCGGGGCCGCGGTGGGGGCGCTCGGGCTCGCGGCGGCGGAGGCGGTGACGCGCAAACGGCAGCGGCCCGGCGAGATACCGGCGCTGCCGCAGCGCATCGCGGCGAGCGGCGCGCTGGCCGCGCCCGTCGCGTGGGCGGCGGGACGACTGACCGGTGCGGGCCCGGTGGCGGTCGGCACGGTGGCCGGGGCGACGGCCGGGGCGCTGGGGCTGCGGCCGCAGAAGGTGGCGCTCGGGCCGCTGGTGGGGGCCGCGGTGGGCGGGGCGTTCGCGCGGCGCGGGGAGGCTCCCGCGGCGGTGGTGGGCGCCACGGCCGTGGTGTCGTTCCGGGTGCTCTCCGCGCTGCTGTTCCGCGACGCGCAGGTCAGCCTGGTGGCGGAGGAGGTGCCCGCCGAGGAGCTGCCGTTCGTGGTCCCCCTGGCGGCGCGCACGAAGTACGTCGGCACGGACTACGTCCGCGAGCTGGCCGAGTCGCTGGGCGGGACGTACACCCGCGCGGCGCCCGACGTGGGCATCGTCGCGTCGCTGGACGAGCTGGCCGGTCCCGGCTTCGACCCGGCGCTGGTGGACCCGCGGGTGCGGGAGTTCTACGAGCACACCTCGCGCTTCACCCTCGACATCGTGCCCGAGTGGCGGCTGTGGGTGCGCCCCGGCTATCTGCTCTACCGCACGTTCGTCGCCCGTCCGCTGGGGCAGGCCAACGTGCCGATGAACCAGCGCGAGACGCAGCGCGGCATGCACAGCCGCATCGACACGATCGTGCCCGACGGCGGCAAGGACGTCTCGGTGCGCGGCTGGATCCGCAGTTACGCCGACACGGGCGACCCGATCTACGTGGGCGTCTACACGACGTACCGCCACGAGGGGCAGGGTTTCGTCAGCGTCGGCTTCCCCCTCCCCCAGGCCGGTTTCACCGCCACGCTGCAGCCGCGCGGGCGCGCCGACGGCGGGCTGGCGCTCAGCAGCACGGCCCGGGACGGCAGCGACCAGCCGGGGCACTACCTGTCGTACGTCGACGACGAGACGGGCGCGCTGACCACGGTGGCCGTCCACGGGTTCGGCGAGGAACTGGACGTGTACACGCAGGACGGCGAGCTGTGCGCGGACCACGCGTTCTCGCTGTTCGGGCTCCCTTTTCTGGTGCTCCGTTACCGCATGACCCGTAAAGCCTGAGCGCGTTCTCACCTGTTCGGGGGGCGGCTGCCCGTGCGGCGCGCGGATCGGCCATACTTGCGCGCTGTGGAGCAGAAACGAGGACAGAGCGACGCACTGGTCAACGCCGCCGCCACCGACCCGGCGGCCCTCCCCGGCCTGATCGTGCCGCAGCCCCGCGAGGGCGACGACGAGGCGGTCGGGACGGAGCCTCAAGCTGAGGTCGAGGTTGAGGCCGAGGAGCCTGAAGCTGAGGTCGAGGCTGAGGACGCCGGGGCCGAGGCGCCGGCGGACAAGGGCGAGGACGCGGAGGCGGACGCGGACACAGAGGCGGACAAGGCCGAGGGCGAGGACAAGGACGACGCCGAGGCGGCGTCCGAGGAGAGCGCCCCGGCCGCCGAGTTTGAGGCGCAGGACCGCCGCGGCTCGGTCGTCGCGGACGCCGCCGGGGTCCGGTTCACGCTGGACGACACCGAGGCCGAGTTCGACTGGGACGAGATCGGCGCCATCGAGTACGCCACGTCCCGCTGGGGCCGCCGGCTCACCGTCACCGTGCACCTGCGGGGCCGCAGGCTGTACGAGACGGACATCACCGCGCCCAGCAAGACCGCCCTGGAGGAGTGGACGAAGGGGCTGGACGAGCTGATGGACGCCCACTTCGAGGACTGAGCGTCCCGCGCGCGGTACGCGCCCGCACCGGTCAGCCCGCCCCGTGCGGGCTGAGGTGCCGGCGTGCGCGCAGGGCGAGGGTGAGGGCCAGGACGGTCTGCGGGTCGTCCAGGTCCGTGCCCAGCAGCTCGGAGATCCGGGCCAGGCGCTTGTAGAGCGTCTGCCGGTTGAGGTGGAGTTCACGCGCCGTCTCCGCCTTGCGGCCCGCGTGCGCCAGATAGGTCTCCAGCGTGGGCAGCAGCACAGCGCGGGCGCCCGCGTCGTGTGCCAGCAGCGGGGCGAGCGCGCGGTCGACGAAGGCGGCCAGCTGGGCGTCGTCGCGCAGCCGCCACAGCAGCAGGTCGATCTCCAGCCGCCGGGCGTCGTACCAGGGACGGCTCGGCAGCCCCTCCGCCGCCGCGGCCGTCTCCACGGCGTGCCGCAGTCCGGCGCTCACCGCCGCCCAGCCGCCGGCGCCGCCGACGACCACGACCGGGGGCCGCACCCCGGATCCGGCGAGGCCGGCCCGTTCCGCCCCGGCCCGAAGCGCCGCCGCGGCGCGGGTGGCGACCGCCTGCCGCTCCGCCTCGCCGCGCAGCCCGAGCAGCACCAGCACGCGCCCCTCCACGGGCCGCGCGCCGAGCAGGACGGGCACCCCCACGGCGGCCAGCTCCTCCCCCGCCGCGCGGACCAGCAGCGCCCAGTTCCCCGACGGCGCGGGCTCGGCGAGCCGCATCACCACCGGGAGCAGGGGGCCGTCCCGGCGCGGTTCGAAGCCCAGCACCCGGGCCTGCCCCGGCGCGTCCTCCACGGCGATCCGCCCGGCGGCGAGGTCGGTGAGGAAGTCGCCACGCCCGCGCGCCGCCAGCTCCTCCTCCTGCCGGGCCTGCATCAGCACCACGGCCAGGATCCCCGCGGCCCGCTCCGCCGCCGCCCGGTGCACCGGCTGCAGCGGTGCGTCCACGGCCAGCAGCACCAGCCGCGCCCGCACCTGCGCGGGCCCGCGGCCGCCGCCGGGGATGTCGACGCGGACCGCGTTGCCCGGCTCGCCGCGCAGCCCCTCCCACACCTGCAGCGGACCGGGGGTGGCGGCGGGCTCGCCGCCCTCGTACGGATCGGGGCCCGGCCCCACGGCGTACAGCAGCCGGCCGGTCGCCGACTCCAGGAACACCGGATTGCCGGCGAAGCCCGCGAGGATCCGCAGCACCTGGGCCACTCCCCCGCCGTCCAGCAGCGCCTGGGTGCAGCGGCGGTGCACCTCCTCGGCCTGGCGCAGCAGCGCGTAGTGGCTGTTGACGATCTCCGTGTGCACCTGCTCGGTGACCGTCACGAACGGCACCTCGCGGTGCAGCTGCACCAGTGGCAGGTCGGCGCCGCGCGCGGTCTGCACGATGGCGTCCGGCAGCCGGGTGAAACGCTGGCCGAGCTCCACCACGAGGGCCGCGATCCGCCGGTCCACCAGCCGGGTGACGAACGCCCGCTGCTCGGCCGGCCGGGTGCCGATCCCGAGCCCCGTCGAGAGCAGCAGTTCGCCGCCCTCCAGCAGGGAGGCGATGTTCGGCACCTCGCCGGCGTGCACCCAGCGCACCCGGCGCTCCAGCTGTCTGGCGCCGGCGAGCACTTCGGGCAGCCCCCCGCGGAGGGCGGGCAGCTCCAGAACCTGCCGGACAGTGATCCCGTTCTCCATGAACGCCGAAGCTAGCCCGGCCCGTGTTGCCACAACATCACGCGGCGGTTACGACCCTGAACCCCGCGACAATGCGTCACCCCGGGCGCGCTTTTGGGCGACGTACTGTCCGTTGCGGTACGAGGCGTTCCGGCGGAAAGCTGCGCGCCTCACACCATCTGCGAAAGGCCAGCGCATGACCAAGGAAGAGCCGACGCGCGAGGTCCAGCGCCTCAAAGCGAACTCGGTCGGACTGGTCGGGGTCGTCTTCATGGCGGTCGCCACCGCCGCGCCGATCACGGCCATGACCGGGAACGTGCCGATCGCCGTCGGCTTCGGCAACGGCACCGGAGCGCCCGCCGGTTACCTCTTCGCCACCGTGGTGCTGACCGTGTTCTCGGTCGGCTATGTGGCGATGGCCCGCCGGATCACCGCGGCGGGCGCCTTCTACGGCTACATCTCGCACGGGCTGGGCCGGATGGCCGGCATGGCCTCCGGCATGCTGGCCGTGCTGGCGTACGTCGTGTTCGAGGCGTCCATCGTCGGGGTGTTCGCGTACTTCGCCAAGTCGACGGTCGCCGACCAGCTGGGCGTCGATCTGCACTGGGCGGTGTACGCCGCGGTCATGCTCGCGGTGACGGCGGTCCTCGCCCACTTCGACATCCATCTCACGGCGCGGGCGCTGGGCGTGATGCTGGTCGGCGAGATCGCGGTGCTCTTCGCCGTCGCCGTCGCGGTGGCGCTGCACGGCGGCGGCCCGGACGGGATCCCGATGGAGCCCGTCAACCCGGCGAACGCGTTCACCGGCACCTCGGCCGGCCTCGGGCTGTTCTTCGCGTTCTGGTCCTGGGTGGGCTTCGAGTCGACGGCGATGTACGGCGAGGAGTCCCGCAACCCCAAGCGCATCATCCCCAAGGCCACGATGATCGCGGTCGTGGGCGTGGGCGTGTTCTACGTCTTCGTCTCCTGGATGACCATCGCGGGCAACGGCCTGAAGGGGTCGGTCGAGGTCGCCACCTCCGCGAACCCGCTGGCGCTGTTCTTCAACCCGACGGAGGAGTTCATCGGCGGCTGGGCGGTCGACACGTTCCAGTGGCTGCTGCTGACGGGGTCGTTCGCCTGCGGTATGGCGTTCCACCAGTGCGCGGCGCGCTATCTGTACGCCGTGGGCCGCGAGGGCTTCCTGCACCCGGCGCTGGGCCGTACGCACCCGCGGCACGGCTCCCCGTACCTCGCGTCCTACGCGCAGAGCCTGATCGCGGTGGCGCTGGTGGGGCTGTTCTGGGCCACGGACCAGGACCCGTATCTGCATCTGTACACCCTGCTGGCGATCCTGGGCACGATGGCGATCCTGATCGTGCAGACGCTGTGCTCGTTCGCGGTGATCGGCTACTTCCGCAAGCACCACCCGGAGGACCGGCACTGGTTCCGCACCTTCACGGCGCCGCTGCTCGGCGGGATCGGCATGACCTGGGTGGTCGTACTGCTGCTGATGAACATGGAGACGGCGGCGGGCAGCGCGGCCGACTCGGTCTTCTTCAAGCTCATCCCGTGGATCGTGGGCGCGGTGTTCTTCGGCGGTCTGGGGCTGGCCTGGTATCTGAAGGCGCGCAGGCCGGAGCGGTTCGAGGTGATCGGGCGGATCGTGCTGGAGGACGCCCAGGAGCGCACCGAGGAGGAGCCGGCGTCGGACGCGGTACGGGCCTGACCCCGCCGGGCGCGCCGCCCGCTCAGCGGGCGGCGGCCTCGTGGAACTCGCACCAGACCGCCTTGCCGGCGCCGCGCGGCTCCACGCCCCAGGCGTCCGCCAGGGCGTCCAGCAGCAGGACGCCGCGGCCGGAGGACGCCAGCTCGCCCGGGTGGCGGCGGTGCGGCAGGGCGGCGGCGGGGTCCGCGACGGACAGCCGCAGGACGCGCTGCCCCCGCGGGCCCGTCAGGTCGGCGCTCACGGTGGCGTCGCCGACCGTGTGGATCATGACGTTGGCGATCAGCTCGGAGAGGGCCAGCGTCGCCGCGTCGACCTGCTCGGCCGGCTCCCAGTCGTACAGCATGCCGCGCAGCTTCGCCCGGGTGTCGGCGATCCGCTCCTGCTCGGTGCGGGGCACCACGACCTGCAGCCGCCGTGCGCTCGCGCGGACCGTGCGCGCGGGGACGGCCGCGGCACGCAGCAGCACCAGGGCGATGTCGTCCTCGCGGCGGTCGGCGTGCGGGCCGGGGCGGAGGTAGGACTCCGGGCCGGTGACGGAGTCCACCAGGGCGTCGGCGACGGCCTGCAGGTCCTGGCCGACGGTGTCCTGGAACGCCTCCTGCAGCCGGGCCTGGCCGGTGTACAGGTCGTGGCCGCCGTTCTCCGCCAGGCCGTCGGTGCACAGCATCATCGTCTCGCCGGGCACCAGGACGTGCTCGGTGAGCGGGTAGTCGGGGTCGGGGAGGATCCCCAGGGGTACGCCGCCCTCGGTGGGGTGGATGAGCATCGTGCCGTCGCCCAGGGTGAGCGTCGGGTCGAGATGGCCGGCCCGGGCCACGACCAGGGTGCCGGTGGCCGGGTCCGCCTCCAGGTACAGGCAGGTGGCGAACCGCTCGTCCGACTCGCCCTCGTTGAGGCGGCTGAGGAAGTGCGAGGCGCGCACCAGCACCATCCGGGGGTTGTGTCCCTCGGAGGCGTAGGCGCGGATGGCGATGCGCAGCTGGCCCATCACGCGGGCGGCGCGGACGTCGTGGCCCTGGACGTCGCCGATGACGAACGCGACGCGGCCGGTGGGCAGGTCGATCACGTCGTACCAGTCGCCGCCGATGCGCAGGCCGGCGCTCGTCGGCACGTACCGGGCCGCCACCGCCAGCCCCGGGATCGGCGGGATCTCGCCCGGCATCATGCTGCGCTGCAGGCCGGCGGCCCAGTCCCGCTCGACGTCGTGGGCGTAGGCGCGGGCGAGGGCCTGGGCCAGCATGCGGGCCACGGTGGACAGCACGGCCCGCTCCTCGGGCGTGAAGGCCGTCGCCTCGCGGAAGGCCAGCATCCAGACGCCGATGACCTCGCCCTGCGCCGTCAGCGGCAGATACGCCCAGGACTGCATGGCCTGCTTCTCGGCGTGGTCCCAGCCGACCGGGTAGCGGCGCCGGAACTCGGCGGCGCTCGGCAGATAGACCGGTGAGCCGGTACGGGCGGCCGCGCAGGCCGGGGTGGAGGAGCTGATCGGCAGCTGGTCGAAGGGGACGCCGCCGGTCCAGTAGCCGTGGTGGCCGATCACGGACAGGTGCTGGTTCTCGATGGTGAAGACGGCCTGCCCGGCAGGCGTGAACCCCGGCATCGCGAGGGCGGCGGCGACGCGCAGGACGGCGTCCGTGGACGGCGCCTCGGCCAGCGCCCGGCCGGCGTTCAGCAAGAACGCCTCGCGGGACAGCTGGCGCTCGCTCTCGCCGAGGCCCACGGACGTCTCGATGACCTCCTGGACGGTGCCCTCGGCGGCCAGCTGGCCGGGGGCGCCGCCGATCTGCAGCCGCACCCGGATCCGGCGCAGCACGGCCCCGTCGGTGCCGACGACCCTGACGACGGCTTCCGCGAGGGTGCCCTCGGTGTACGCGAGGGCGGCGATCCCGGAGAGCTCCACGTAGTCGAGCCCGTGGATCCGCGACCGGGCGTCGGCGTCGGTGATCGTGGCGGGCTCGTCCTGGCCCGCGTCTCCCTCCCCGGCTCCCTCCCCGTCCCCCTCTCCGACGCCGAGCAGCCGCGCCGCCTCGCCGTCCAGGAGCACGCGGCCGGTGGCCGAGGACCAGCTCCAGACGCCGGTGCTCACAGCAGAGAGAACCTCTACGGGGCGCATTGCGCCATTTTATTGCGTTAGTCATATTCTGCCCGGCATGCCGGGGCGGCCGGTTCGCGGCGACTCCGCGCCCCGGCCCGGTTACAGGCCGTAGACCCGCTCGGCCGTTCCGGCGAAGACCTGGGCCCGGTCGGGCCCGCCGAGGTGGGCCGTCAGGGCCTGGGCGGTCGTCACGACGTCCGCGTAGGTGGCGGCCAGGAGGCAGACGGGCCAGTCGGAGCCGTACATGACGCGGTGCGGGCCGAACGCGTCCAGGGCCACGTCGGTGCAGGGCCGCAGGTCCGCCGGGGTCCAGCCGGACCAGTCGGCCTCCGTCACCAGACCCGACAGCTTGCACGTCACGTTCGGCTGCGCCGCGAGCGCGCGGACGGAGGCCGCCCAGGCGTCGAGTGCGCCGGAGGCGATCGGCGGCTTGCCGAGGTGGTCGAGGACGAACGTGAGACCGGGGTGCCCGGCCGCCGCCTCGACGCACGCGGGGAGCTGGCCCGGGAGCACCACCAGGTCGTACACGAGCCCCGCGGCCTCCACCGCGGCCAGCCCACGGCGTACGTCGGGGCGCAGCAGCCACGACGGGTCGGGCTCGCCCTGCACCTGGTGGCGGATGCCCTTCAGCAGCGCGCCGCCGGGCAGCTCACGCAGCCGCGCGAGTTCGTCCGCGACGCCGGGTGCGGTGAGGTCCGTCCAGCCGACGACCCCGGCGACCAGGTCGCTGGCCCCGGCCAGGGCGAGGAACTCCGGCGTCTCCTCCGGCACCGTGATCGTCTGTACCAGGACCGTCGCCGACACCCCGGCGGCCCGCGCCTGCGGCTCGAGGTCGAGGAGCGTGAAGTCCCGGCGTATCGGGGCCAGTTCCGGCGCCGCGGTCCAAGGCTGGTCGCGGACCGACAGGTCCCATACGTGGTGGTGGGCGTCGACGATGCGCACCGCCGTCACCCCTGCGCCGGCCGCAGGCGCAGCCCCTGCATGCCGCCGTCGACCGCGAGGGCCGTGCCGGTCACGGACGCGGCGGCGGGGCTCGCCAGATAGACGATCGCCGCGGCGACCTCGTCGGCGCTGACCAGCCGGCCCATGGGCTGGCGGGCGTTGAGCGCCGCCCGCTCCGCCGCCGGGTCGTCCGCCTGGTCCAGCAGCCGACCGATCCACGGCGTGTCCGCGGTGCCGGGGTTCACGCAGTTGACCCGGATGCCCTCGCGGACGTGGTCGGCGGCCATCGCCAGGGTGAGGGAGAGGACGGCGCCCTTGGTGGCCGAGTACAGGGCGCGCTGCGGCAGCCCCGCGGTCGCCGCGATGGAACAGGTGTTGACGATCGCCGCGTTCCGGGACCGTCGCAGATGTGGCAGCGCGGCGCGGCTGGTGCGGACCATGCCGAGCACGTTGACGTCCAGGACGCGGTGCCACTGGGCGTCGTCGTTGTCCTCGACGGTGCCGATGGCACCGATGCCCGCGTTGTTCACCAGGATGTCGAGCCCGTCGAGGTCCCGTGCGGCGCCGTCGACGGCCGCCCGCACGGCCGCGTCGTCCGTGACGTCCGCGCGGTAGCCGCGTAGGGGTGCCTCGGCGCCCGCGGGGTCGAGGTCGATCACGGCGACGTCCGCGCCGCGACCCGCCAGCAGCCGGGCCGTGGCGAGCCCGATGCCGGAGGCTCCGCCGGTGACGACGGCTCTGAGTCCCTTGAGTTCGGTCATTGCGGCGCGGCCTCCTCGGTGATCAGCGCTGTAGCAATATTCATCGGACCAATCCGTTGGAGTCAACCCTCCGCGGCCGATTCACCGCCCTCGCGCACATCGCCAAGCACGGGCTTGTACACCCGCGTTCAGCGGCGCACACCGACGTGGACGCTGCGGACTTCCAGATGGAAGACATCGGACCGGTGGCCGATCCACGCGCTGTCGCTCTCGTCGAGGAGGATGTCCCAGACCGCGAGGTCGTCAGGCTCGACCAGCCCGCTGGGACGGAGCCGTTCGACGTGGTGCGCGAGCCGGCCGGCGATCTCGCGGCGGGCCTCGCCGCCCAGCGGGGCGCTGCGTTCGATCAGGGTCGAGCGGGTGCCGACCCCGCCGAGCCCGGCGCGGGTGAGCGCCTCGGTCCAGCCGTACGGCATCCGCGCCGTACCGGGCAGGGACTCACGCATGCCCCGGAACCAGCGGTCCATGGCCAGCGCCAGCCGCGCCTCCAGCCCCGGCTCACCCACGCCGAGGTCCCACGGCAGATGCTGCGCCCGCAGCCCGCCCTCGGCCAGCGCCAGCCGTCCGCCGGGCGCGAGCAGTGCGGCAAGCCCGTCGACGGCGGCCTGCTGGTCGCCGAGGTGGTGCACGCAGGCGGAGGCCCACACCAGATCGGCGGGTCCGTCGAGTACCTCGCGCAACGGGCCCACGCCGTCGGCGAGATCGGCGACCGTCGCCTCGACCCGTACCGGGGAACCGGACAGCGCGGCCGACGCCCGCTTCGTCACCTCGGCCAGCAGCTCCGCCGACACGTCGACGGCCACGACCTGGCCGGCCCGCAGGGCGGAGGCCAGGGCGAGGGTCATCGCGCCGCCACCGGAGCCGATGTCGACGGCGACGCGGTCCTCGGGCGCCAGCAGCTCACGCGCCCGCGCCGCCGCCCAGCCGGCGTCCGCGTGGGCGCCACGGGCGAGGTGCTCGGCCTGCTCGGCCCATTCGATGCCGTAGGGGTGCGCGGCTTGCGCCGTGTGCCCTTCGACGGCCCCGTGTCCGTGCCGCCCGTACGACCGCCCGTCGCCGTCCGCCTGCCCGTGCCCGTGTGCGTGTGCGTCCACGCCCGCACCCTACTCGTCGGGGGCTCACCGCCAGCGGCGCGCATCAATCACCGCCTGGCACTTACGGTCCGGGCCGCCATTCCGGCGCTGGGTGTCGGCTCCGCACGGACCGACGACGCGGGCCGGTCACCGACCTGGGCCCGGCGAGCGTCACGACGCTCGGCAACGCCGAGCTCCGAGGGCCGCCAGCCCGCAGCGCCTTACCTTCGCCCGTCGTCCTGCTTCTCGCCGGAGGCGGCGCGACGTACGTCGCCTCCCTGCATCCCGGCCTCGGGGCTGCCCTGTTGGTCGGGGTCGCCGTGGCGCCCCTGCTTCCCGTGATGCTGAGGCGCCGACCGGGCAGGCCCCAGTGATCCGGAAGCGAACTCCCCGCCGCACCTGACAGCGGGCGTCGACGGCGTCCGTTCAGCCCGCCGGGGACGCCGACACGCCGCCCGGGTCCTGGTAGACCCGGTCGAGCGCCAGATAGGCGCCGCCACGTGCCGCGGCGCTGAAACCCAGGGCGGACAGCAGGACCTCGCAGCGGCCGGCCTCCGGCGCCATCACCCGGGCGGACAGTTCGCCGCGGACCCGGTCGATGAGGTAGTCGCCGAAGTGGGCGAAGTAGCCGCCGAGGACGACCGCCCGAGGGTTGAGGACGTCCGCCAGCAGTGCGAGCCCCAGGGCGAGGCCGTCGGCGATCCGCTCCAGCGCCGCCAGGGTGGCGGCGTCGCCCGTGTCCGCGCGGCGGCGCAGCTCCGCCAGGCGCTGCGCCAGATCGACCGTGGGGTCGTGGACCGGGTCGTCGGGCGCGGCGGCGAGCCGGAGCAGGGCCGCCAGGCCGACCATCGTCTCCCAGCACCCTCGGCGCCCGCAGGCGCACGGCTGCCCACCGGGGTCCAGCGGCATATGGCCGATCTCGCCGGCGAATCCGGCCGATCCGCGCAGGAGCCGGCCGTCGGAGATGATGCCACCGCCGACGCCCGTCTCGCCTGTCACATAGATCAGGTCGTGGATGTCCGCCGCGGCCGCGACCAGGTACTCGGCGACCGCGCCCAGCTTGGCGTCGTTCTCCAGCCGGACCGGCGGCGCCCCCGCACCGAGCCGGGAGCGCAGGCCCTCGACGACGGCCACGTCCTGCCAGCCGATGTTGGGCGCGTAGGACACCACGCCGGTGTCCATGCCGATCACGCCGGGGGCCGCGACGGTCACGGCGACCAGGTGCACGCCTCGCGTGCGCAGGGCGTCGCGCGTCTCGCGGACCGCCTCCGCCATCTGGTCCAGGACGGCTTCCGGTCCGCTGCCGCGGGTGTCGAGCGGTGTGTGCCGCTCGACGACGACCTCGCCGCGCAGGTCGAACGCGATGAGGCTCAGATAGTCGGCGTTGACCTCCATGCCGATGCCGCAGATGGTGCGGCCGTCGATCTCCACCGTGCGGCTGGGACGGCCGACGGAGCCGTCGCGCGCGGTCTCCCCCTCGCGTACCAGGCCGCGTTCGACCAGTTCGGCGACCAGGTTGGTGACCGTGGCCTTGGGCAGCCCGGTCTCCGCCGCGATCCGGGTACGGGACCGCGGTCCGGCGTCGCGCAGCAGGCGCAGCACCAGGCCGAGGTTGGACCGGCGCAGCGAAGCGCGGTCGCTCGCCCGGGACGCCGCTTCGCCGCCTACGTCGCGCACGCCCGCTCCGCGTAGATCTGCTTTCACCACGCCTGCTCCTGTTCCCGTACGGCGATTCCCCGACAAGGTACGCGGTCGCCCGCGGGCCGGGGAGCGGGATCGCCCCTCCCGGGAGTCCGCTCTCCCCGGAGATCGCCTCTCCCCCGAAGTCTCTCCGCTCAACCTGTTGACGGCTCCTTATTAATTTTGGATCCTAGCCGAACTAATTACGAAGGAGACCCCGTGACGGCCCGCTACCACCTCCGCTTCCAGCTGCGACCCGGCGACGACCTGACCGACCGTGCAGCTGCCCTGGCCAAGGTGTGCCAGGAGGTCGGGGTCGACGAGGTGGTGCTGCTCCTCGGCGCCGAGCAGCTGCACACCGGCCACCTCGCCGGCCCCGAGGAGGACCGCTGGTACGAGGCGGCGGCCGAAGCCCACCGGGTGCTGACCGACGCCGGACTGGACGTCAGCCTCAATCCCTGGGTCACCGTCGGACACGCCGACCGGGGCCGGGTCGACGCGCTGGGCTTCGCGCCCATGGAGTCGCCCACCGGCCGGCGCGCCGCGGCCCAGGCGTCCTTCGCCTGCCCGCGCTGGCGCGACTGGCTGTACGCGCACTACGGGCGCTTCGCCGAACTGGGCTTCCGGGTGCTGTGGTTGGAGGACGACTTCCGCTACCACAACCATGCGCCGCTGGACTGGGGCGGTGGTTTCGAGCCGCTGATGCTGGAACGGCTGACCCGCCTGACCGGTGCGCCCGCCACCCGGGAGGAGGTGGTCGCGGCCGTCACCGCGCCCGGCCCGCCGCATCCGTGGCGCGCGCTGCTGCAGCAGGTGTGGCGGACCGCCCAGCTGGAGGTCGCGGAGCGGCTGGCGCAGGTGGTGCAGGAACGCTCCGGCGGCCGCTCGCAACTGGGACTCATGAGCTCGCTGCCCGCCGCGCACTCCGTGGAGGGCCGGGACTGGGACGCGCTGTTCACCGCCCTGTCGGCGCAGCGCGGAGTGACCCACCGCCCGCACTTCGCGCCCTACTCCGACACCCCGGCGCGCAGCCTGGCCTCCGCGGTCTGGTCGCTGGAGATGCAGCGCGCCCTGCGCCCGCGCTACGCCGACTGCGAGCCCGAGATCGAGAACTGGCCGCACACCACCTGGTCGAAGTCGGACACCCAGACCTGGTCGGAGATGGTTACCGCCCAGCTGTCGGGCGCGGACGCGCTGCTACTCAACGTCCACCCCACGCACGCCGAACGGGCCGAGGACTTCCCGCACATCGACGGGTTGCTGCGCCGCTCACGGCCCGCGCTGGACTGGGTTGCCGGACGCCGACCGGCGCCTGCCGTCACGCTCGGCGTGGGGCTGCCCTGGCGGCAGGACACCGCCGCCCGGCTGCCGACCGGGGCCGCCGGGCGGCTGGCGGAGCTGGCGGCCGACCCCGAGCCGGCCGCCGGGTTCCTGCTCGGCTACGGGGTCCCCGTCACCGCCGGACCCGCCCCGGTCCAAGCCCTCTTCGGCCGGCTCGCGCATGTCTTCGACGACGAGGAACTGCGCGCGATGCTGCGCGGCGGGCTGCTGCTGGACGGCGTGGCCGCGGCAGTCCTCACCGAGCGCGGGTTCGGCGACCTGCTGGGTGTGCGCGCCACCGCGGTGGTCGGCCGCGCCGAGCACGTCGAGCCCGGCCCGTACGCCGTGGAGGCGGCCGAGGGCGCGCTGCTGAGCGTCGACGTCCAGCCGGCGCTCGCCCGCCTCGACCCCCTCCCCGGCGCCCGGCTCGTCACCCGGATCGAGACACCCGACGGCCGCCACTGGGGCGCGGGCCGCTGCCACTACGTCAACGAACTCGGCGGACGCGTCGCGGTGCTGGCTGCCACGGCACCCGCCGAGCTGGCCCGCAGCGACGAGGGCCGGCGTCTGGTGCACGCGGCCGTCCGCTTCCTGGAGGGCGACGACCCCAGACTGCCGCTGGTGAGCGGGGCACCCCATCTGATCCCGCGCGCCTCGCACTCCCCTGCCGGCCACCGGCTCGCGGTGGCCAACGGAAGCGCCGATGCGGCGCATCCCCGGATCGACCTGCCGGCACCGCCGCGGTCCGTACACGCCACCGTGCTCGCACCCCTGGCCGAGCCGACCCCGGCCGGCGTCGCCGAGGCCGACGGCCTGCTGGAGCTCGAGACCGCGCTGCCGCACCGCGGCTGGGCCGTCCTCGACTGGTGAGGACCCGTTCCCCACCACACCCCCACCGCCGGTCCCGGCGGCGCACAGCCCGATCGACCCACAGGCCGCTCCCCCGGCGGCCTGCCACGGGAGCCCGCCGTACGGCGGGCTCCCCGAATCGATGAGGAGTACCTGTGTCAGCTCGTTCCAGAACCAGGATCGCCGGCGCTCTGGCGGCGACCGCCACCGTACTGGCCGGCACGCTGGCCTCCGCCCCGGCTTCCGCACAGCCGGCGCCGGCTGCCGACTCGGCGACGTACACCGTCACCATCGGGGCGAAGGGCTCGTGGACGCATCCCGACGACACACCCGCCGGGACCTACATCGACAAGGACGGCACGTTCTACTTCCAGTCCGCGCATGCGCTGTACAGCGCCACCGACCCACGCAAGTGGACGTTCTACAGCGGCAGGGACTTCGACACCGCCAAGCGCAACGCCACGCTGAGCGAGGCGGTGAACCCCGCCGACAGCCAGGACCGCAACGACGACACCACCTGGCGGTGCAACAACAGCCCCACCGGCCGTGAGGCCAGCTACGCCCCCGCCGGCTCGCACTACGCGCAGAAGAACTACTGCGATCTGATGGGCGTCTGGGTCGACCCCGACACCGGCGACTGGTACGGCCTGGTGCACAACGAGTTCACCCCGTCCCCCTTCGGCGACGGTCTGCACTACGACGCGGTCGACTACGCCGTCTCCACCGACCAGGGCCGGACCTGGGACATCAGGGACCACGTCCTCACCTCGCCGTACAGCACCGAGCGCGGCGACACGGCGGCGTTCCCCAACGACCTCTACTATTACGGCGACGGCGACCCCCGGCTGTTCGTGGACACCGCCTCCGGCTACTTCTACGTCTACTACAACTCCCGCGCCATCCCGAAGGGCGGTGTCCCGGGCGGCTGGACGGACGGCAGCCGTGCCCATGTCGCACGGGCCCCGATGGCGGGCAAGATGGCGCCCGGCTCGTGGCGGAAGTGGTACGACGGCGCCTGGTCGCAGCCCGGCATCGGCGGTCTGGAGAGCAACATGGTGCCGGTCGACGCCGACCACACCACGGGCTACACCCCGGTGGAGAACGACTACGACCCCGCGACCCCCGGTACGGTCGCCGAACAGCAGGCCGCCGGTGAACTGCCCGCCAAGTCCGACCTGCTGACGATGAACATCGCGTACAACGCCTATCTGGGCCTGTACATAGGCGAGCCCGAGGCGGTGAAGCAGGACGCCACGGAGCCGCAGCGCTTCTACGCCACCGACGACCTCGCCACGCAGAAGTGGAAGCTCATCGGCGACTCCGGCGACTACCGATCGGGCTCCTGGTACCGCTGGATGCTGGACGCGGTGAACAAGACCGGTTCCACGATCGTCGGGAAGACGTTCCGCAGCTACTGCTCGTTCTACTGCTCCGACTTCGCGGACGGCGAGTACTACGAGACCACCGTCGAGACCTCGCAACCCGCCGCTCCCGTCGCCGCCGGCACGGCGTACACGATCAGCAGCGGCGAGGGCCGGGTGCTGGCGCAGACCGCCGGCAGCCGGACCACCACCTCGCGGCCCGCGGACGACGGGTCCGCCCTGAGCCGCTGGGTCTTCACGCCGAACGGCGACGGTTCGTACCGCATCGCCAACGCCGCCACCGGTCAGCTGATCGGCGTCGACTCCGGCCGCAACGCGGGCCGTGCCTGGGCCGCCAAGCCGACGCTCAGCGGGGGCAAGGCGACCGTGGGCCAGCAGTGGTTCGTCATCCCGGGCACGACCGCCGACGGCCACGCCACGGGCACGTTCCGCCTGGTCAACCGTTACAGCGGGCTGGTGCTCGGGCTGTCGGGAGCGACGGGCCGGCCCGTCGAGACCACCCCCACCCGGGCCTGGACCGACACCAGCGGCAACCCGGTCGGCGGCGGGCGGACCCCGGCGGAGCAGACGCTGACGTTCACCGCGCACTGACGTGGGCGCCCTCGGCTTCGGTGGCGAGCGGGACCTCGCCCGCCGTCCTGCCGAAGCCGAGGGCCTGCAGCTGCCCGCCCCGGCCCCCGGGCCCGCTGCTGGTCTACCTCTCCGGCCGGATGTGTGCGTGCTCGCACCCTGCGGGACGCTGTTCGCCCTGCGCGGACGGAACCTGGTCCGCGTCGCGCTGCCGGGCGCCGACTGACCGGGGGCCGCCGGGAAAACCAGTGGCGCCGCGGGGTGACCTCGGCGGATGCTCCGGTCCATGACTGTGATCAAGGACGACGACGGCACCGGCATCGAGCGGAAGTTCGGCTGGTGGGACATGTGGGTCAGCCCCGAGGACGACCCCCGCAGCGACGGCGGCCACGAGGGCGAACGGGACACCCTCGCGGGCTATCTGCGCGACCAGCGCCTCACCCTCGGGCTCAAGTGCGACGGCCTGGACGCCGAGCAGCTGGCAAGCCGCTCCGTCCCGCCGTCGAACCTCTCGCTGCTGGGCCTGGTCCGCCATCTCGCGGGCGTGGAGCAGTACTGGTTCCGCCAGGTGATGGCGGGCGAGAAGACCGAGCGCCACTTCCGCCCCGAAGGCCGGCCGAACGGCGACTTCGAGGACGCCGCCGCGGACCCGGCGCAGGTCGCCGAGGCGTGGGAGATCTGGCGGACGGAGGTCGAGTTCGCCGAGCGCCTGGTCGCCGAGGCTCCGGACATGGACGTCAGGGGCGGCAGCGACGACGAGCCGATCGCCCTGCGCGAGGTGCTGGTGCACATGATCGAGGAGTACGCCCGCCATCTCGGCCACGCCGACTTCCTGCGCGAGCGCATCGACGGCCGGGTGGGGCAGTAGGCCCGGCGCCCGCGCGCCGGGCCCACCGCTTCACCACGTCAGGCCGTGCCCGATCCCGTAGAGCAGCTGCGACGGGTCGTCCGCCCGGGGGACGTCGACCGGCAGCCGCCCGGCCGGGGGGATCTTCCCGCCGATCACCCGGGCGGCCGCGGTGAGTTCGGCGTCCATCCAGGTGTAGCTCGCGACCGAGGCCCGTACGCCGGTGAGATGGGCGATGTCGTACGGGTCCCACGAGGCCAGATGGACCACGGGCACGCCGGTGTCCGTCAGGGCGGCCGTGAACGCCCGCTGGCCGGCGTTGAGGTGGGCGTTCAGGGTGACCGCCACGACCGCGTCGTGCTCCCGGGCGGCGGCGACCGCGGCGGCGGTCTTCGCGGCGCTCGGGTTCGGCGCGGCGGCGGTGCCCGCCGGCAGGACGGTCGGGGTGAAGCCCAGGCGCTCCAGCTCCCGGGCGAGGACCGTCGTCGGCGGGCCGCTGGTGCCGAGCGGCGCGGCGCCGTCGACCCCGGTCACCAGGACGCGGCCGTGGACGTGCGGGTCGAGGGGCAGCAGGCCGTCGTTGACGAGGACGGTCGTCGTCCGGTCCGCGACGCGGGCAGCGATCGCGCGGTGGGCGGGCGTGCCGACGGTGGCGTCGACGCCGTCGTGCGTGACGTACGGCTCGTCGAACAGCCCCCGGCGCAGCTTCAGCCGCAGGATGCGCGTGAGCGCCTGCTCGACGCGCGCCATGGGGACCTCCCCGCCGCGCACGGCCTCCAGGGTGGCGTTCCAGGCGAGGGGGAAGTCCGGCGGGTTGAGCAGCTGGTCGCAGCCGGCGAGCAGGGCGAGCACCGGGACGCGGGCGTCGCCGTAGCGCTGGCGCACGCCCACCATGCCGAGGGAGTCGGTGACGACGACGCCGTCGTAGCCGAGTTCCTCGCGCAGGATGCCGGTCAGGAACGGGTACGACAGGGTGGCGGGGTCGCCGGCGGGGTCGATCTCCGGGAACGCGATGTGCGCCGTCATGATCGCGTCGATGCCCGCGGCGATCGCGGCGCGGAACGGCGGCGCGTCGATCCGCAGCCACTCCTCACGGGTGTGGGTGATGTGCGGGAAGCTCTGGTGGCTGTCCTGGCTGGTGTCCCCGTGCCCGGGGAAGTGCTTGGCGGTGGCGGCGATCCCGGCCTTCTGGTAGCCGCGCACCTCGGCGGCGACCAGCGGCGCGACCGCCTGCGGGTCGGCGCCGAAGGAGCGGACGCCGATGACGGGGTTGGCGGGGTCGACGTTCACGTCGGCGACCGGGGAGTAGTTCTGCCGGATGCCCATGGCGCGCAGTTCGGCGCCCGACACCCGGCCGGTGAGGTAGGCGTCGTCGGCGAGCCCGCCGGCGCCCAGGGCCATGGCGCCGGGGAAGAGCGTGGCGGGGGCGCCGATCCGCACGACGCGGCCGTGCTCCTGGTCGGTGGAGATGAGCAGCGGTACGGGGGTGGGCTGGGCGAGGCCGGCCTGCTGGATGCCGTTGGACAGCCCGGCGATCTGGTGCGGGTCGCGGGTGTTGTTGGCCCAGGCGAAGTAGATGATGCCGCCGACGTGGTAGCGGGCTATCAGCTCGGCGGCGCTGTCCACCCCGGCGGTGGCGCGGTTGGACGCGGCGTCCGCGGCGCCGGGGTCGGTGGCGGAGTGCCCGTAGACCCGCATGACGAAGAGCTGGCCGACGCGCTCCTCGAGGCTCATGCGGTCGATGAGCGCGTGTATGCGGTCGTCGTCGCTCTGGTCGTCGGCGCGGGCGGCGCCCGCGGTCAGGCCGGCGGCGGCGGTGCCGGCTGCCGCGGCGGCGGCCGCGGCGAGGAAGGTGCGGCGGGACGTGGGCATGAAGGCTCCTTGTCGGGGACCGGAACACACCTGAAAGAAACTGCCAACTCCCCGACGTAGCCGGAAAGTTATTTCCAGTCAACGCTCCGCGTCGCTATCCTCGCCAGAGCCGTGCACCTGACAATCTTGGGAGAGGCCGATGCGCCGCTGGCGAAGGACCCTGCTCACCGCTCTGCTGCTGACCGCCGCGACCGCGCCCACGGCACACGCCGGGGACGAACAGGAATGGATGCCGCTGCGGGTGGCGACGTACAACATCGCGGCCGGCGCCAACAGTTCGGGAGTCTTCGACCCCGCCGGTACGGCCGAGACGCTGCGCTCCTTCGACGCCGACGTGATCGCACTGGAGGAGGTCGACGTGCACTGGAGCGCCCGCAGCCAGTGGCGCGACCTCGCCGCGGAGCTCGCGGACCAGCTCGGGATGCGGGTGTT
Organism: Streptomyces sp. NPDC051940; assembly: GCF_040680895.1. NCBI lineage: Bacteria > Bacillati > Actinomycetota > Actinomycetes > Kitasatosporales > Streptomycetaceae > Streptomyces > Streptomyces sp. NPDC051940. Next base: position 69,629 of record NZ_JBFAXR010000009.1, read on the forward strand.
CTTCGGCCCGATATACAGCCTGGACCCGCTCGAAGCGGGCCTGCCGCGCCGGGAGTTCGGCGTCGCGATCCTCTCCCGCCTCCCGGTGGAGAGCGCGGAGAACCATCTGCTCACCCGGCTGTCCACCCAGGTGCCGAACCCCGTACCGGAGCCCGCCCCCGGCTTCCCGGAGGTCGTGGTCAAGATGGCTGGCGTGCCGGTGCACGTGTACGCCACGCACCTGGACTACCGGGCCGATCCGGCGGTGCGGCGGCTGCAGGTGGCGGACACGCTGCGCATCATGGCCGAGGACTGCCACACCCGCTGCCCGCAGCAGATCCTGGCCGGCGACCTCAACGCCGTCCCCACGGCCCCCGAACTGGCCCCCCTGTGGCAGCACCTGACGGACGCCGCTCCCCCGGCCCCCGGCTACACCTACCCGGCGGCGGCCCCCGTCCGCCGGATCGACTACGTCACGGTGGCGGGCGGCATCGGCGTGCTGGGCGCGCACGTACCGCAGACCCTCGCCTCCGACCACCGGCCGGTGGTGGCGGACCTGCTGGTACGGCGCTGAGTGCGGCGGGGCGCCCCGCCCGGCGCCCCGCTACTCGACGATCGCCAGCCCGCGGTCGGTGGCGTTCAGCCGCCGGCCGCCGTCCTCGGTGACGGTGACGATGTCCTCGATGCGCACGCCGAAGCGGCCCGGGAGATAGATCCCCGGCTCGACGGAGAAGCACATCCCCGGGACAAGCGGCCGCTCCTCGCCCTCGACCATGTACGGCGGCTCGTGCGTCGTGACGCCGATGCCGTGGCCGGTGCGGTGGATGAAGTACTCGCCGTAGCCCGCGTCGTCGATGACGGCCCGGGCGACCCGGTCGACCTCCTGGCAGGCGATGCCCGGGCGGACCGCCTCGCAGCCCGCGTTCTGCGCCGTGCGCACGATCTCGTGGACCTTGGCCTCCTCCGCCGTCGGCTCGCCGACGTGCACGGTGCGCGAGGTGTCCGAGCCGTAGCCGTGCTTGAGTCCGCCGAAGTCGAGGACCACCATGTCGCCCTCGGTGATGGTGCGTTCCCCCGCCTCGTGGTGGGGGTTCGCGCCGTTCGGTCCGGAGCCGACGACCGTGAAGTCGACCTGCGAATGGCCGTGGCCCAGAAGCAGATCGGCCAGGTCGCCCGCCACCTCGGTCTCCTTGCGGCCCGCGAAGCGGACCTTCAGGATCTCCTCGTACGTCGCGTCCGCCGCCGCGCCGGCCGCGGCGAGGCGCTGCAGCTCGTGCCGGTCCTTCACGGCCCGCAGCATGGGCAGCGCGTCGGTGAGCGAGGCGTACCCGGTGTCGGGGAGCGCGCGCTGCAGGCCCAGCAGATGCATGGCCCAGGCGTTGTCGCTCACCCCGTAGCGGCCCTGCGCGTCGAGCAGCGGGGAGGCCACGGCGTACGGGTCGGCGCCGTCCTTCCAGTCACGCAGGGTCACCGGGGCGCCGGCCGCGTCCGGGGCCTCCAGCGCCGGGACGACCAGGACCGGATCGCTGCCGGGGGTGAGGACGAGCAGGGTGAGCCGCTCGGTGATCGCGGTGGGCTGGTAGCCGGTCAGCCAGACCAGGTCGGGGCCGGGGGCCACCAGCAGGCCGGCCAGTCCCGCGTCGGCGGCGGAGGCGGCCGCGCGCTCCATCCGGGCGCGGTAGTCGTCGGCGGTGAAGGGCGTGGGCTCGTCGCTCATGTCTTCTACTTATAGCCCCTGGCTCCTCGTTCCGCTCCTCCGGCCCCCCGGCATCGGTGGTCCGGCGGGTGCGTGTCGCTAAGATCGACGCTCGGGGGTGGGGACCGTGTGGCCCGATGAACTGACCAGTGCCGAGCGGCGGTTGTGGGAGGCGTTCCCCAAGGGGCTGCGCGTCGATCTGCGGACCGGCGACCCCGCCCTCGACGATCCCGAGCAGGCCGCCGCGTGGGGTCCGGAGCGGACCGTACGGGCGGAGGTCGTCGCGGCGCTGCTGCTGGGTGCGCAGGAGGCGGCGACCGGGCATGTCGCGGCCGTGCACCTGCTGGGCGCGCGGATCACCGGCGGGCTGATGCTGGACAACGCCGACATCGGCTGCCATCTGCGGATCCGCGGCTGCGCCTTCGACGAGGAGATCAACCTCTACGCGGCCCGGGTCCGCAACCTGACGTTCCAGGACTCGCTGCTGCCGGGCGTCCTCGCCTCGTACGCCACCGTCGAGGGCAATGTGCGCCTCCTGCGCAGCCATGTCACCGGCAAGCTGCTCCTGGTGGGCGCGCGGATCGGCGGGAACCTCAATCTCGGCGGCGCGCGACTGGACGGCGGGCTGGCCGCCGGCCGGCTGACCGTGGAGAGCGACGTCCTGTGCAACCTGGAGTTCACCGCCGGCGGCGTAATCGAGCTGCGCAGCGCCCGCGTCGGCGGCAGCGTGCAGCTGCGCGAGGCCCGGCTGCACGGCACGGACGGGACGGCGCTGGACGCGGCCCGGCTGCGGGTCGAGGGGGACGTGTCCGGCTACAAGCTGACCGCCCGCGGCGAGCTGGGGCTGCGCGGCGCGTCGGTGACGGGCGCGCTGTTCCTGCGGGACGCGGAACTGCACAACGAAGGTGGGCGCACGCTGGACGCCCCCGGCGCGGCGTTCGGCGCCGACGTGGTGCTGGACCACCGTTTCCGCTCCACCGGGACGATACGGCTGGCCGCCGCGTCGGTGGCCAGTCACCTGCAGCTGAACGGCGCCACCCTGCACGCCCCCAACGGCACCGCGCTTGACGCGTACGGTGTGCAGACCGGCGGCGACGTGGTGCTGCGCGACGTCACAGCGGCCGGGCTGGTACGGATATCCGGGGCGCAGATCACCGGGCGCGTCGACCTGACCGGCGCGCACCTGCGCGGGGGCGCCGAGGGCACGGCGCTCACCCTGCGCCAGTCGACGTCCCGCGAAGTCCGGATGCGCCTGGCCGAGCCGCCGGGCGGCGCGGTGGACCTGCGGTACGCCACGACCGGCGTGCTGCACGACGAGGCCCGCACCTGGCCGGCCCGTGTCCGGCTGGACGGCGCGGCGTACCAGACGCTCGACAACCCGCTGCCCGCGGCCGAGCGCCTGCCGTGGCTCGCCCGTGACGAGGGCGCGTACCTCCCCCAGCCCTACGAGCATCTCGCCGGGGTGTACCGGCGCCTGGGACTGGACCACGAGGCGCGGCGCGTGCAGCTCGCGGGGCAGCGGGCGCGGCGCACGCACCTGCCGTGGTACGCGCGGCTGTGGGGGCTGGTCCAGGACGTAACGGTCGGCTACGGCTACCGCCCGGCACGGGCCGTGGGATGGCTGCTCGGGCTGCTGGCGGCGGGGATCGTCTACTTCCACTTCGACCCGCCCGCGCACACGCAGCGGCCGCCGCGGTTCGAGGCCGTCGTGTACGCGCTGGACGTCCTGCTCCCGGTGGTCGACTTCGGCCAGGAGAAGGCGCACATCCCCGATTCGGCGACCGGGCTGTGGGTCGGCTACGTCCTGATCGCGGCGGGCTGGATCCTCGCCACGGCGGTGGCGGCCGGTGTGGCACGGGCGCTGAACCGGCCCTGAGGGGCAGCGGGCCCAGTGATCGAATCTCAGGGCTGGCCCTGATGTCCGGAACCACCGCCCCCGCCTAACGTAGGAGTCACCGAGCACCGCTCCGCGATGACGTACGGGGGACGACGCGGGGGATCATCGCGGGGCGGGGCGTCGGTTTCAGGAGAGGCGCCGGCTTTCACGGCCGGGCGCCGCCTCCAGGGGGTGGGCCGTTCAGCCGCGCAGGTACGCGAGGACGGCCTTCACCCTGCGGTGCTCCATGAGGTCGCTGTCCAGGTCGAGCTTGGTGAAGACGTTGCGTACATGCGTCTCCACCGTCTTGCCGCCGATGACCAGATTCCTGGCGATGGCCTCGTTGGAGTGCCCCTCGGCCATCAGCGCCAGCACCTCCCGCTCCCGGTTGGTCAGCGCCGCCAGGGGCTCGGCGGCGCGGGCGCCCGCCATGAGACGGCGTACGACGTCGGGGTCCACCACCGCCTCGCCGGCCGCGACCCGCCGCAGCGAGCGGACCAGCTCGCCGGAGTCGGCGACGCGCTCCTTCAGCAGATAGCCGAAGCCGCGCGGATCGTCGACCAGGGCCCGTACCGTGGCGCCGGTCTCCACGTACTGCGACAGCAGCAGCACCCCCGTGCCGGGGTGGCGCTCGCGGATCGCGGCGGCGGCCCGCAGCCCCTCGTCGGTGTGGGTCGGCGGCATCCGGATGTCCAGCAGCACCGCGTGCGGCCGGTGCTCGGCCACCAGCGGCAGCAGCCCCGAGGTGTCCGCGCAGGACGCCGCGACCTCCACGCCCTCGTCGCCCAGCAGGCGCACGATTCCCTCACGGAGGATGTTCGAGTCCTCCGCCACGATCACTCGCATGGCAGCTCCGCGACGATTCTGGTGCCCTGACCCGCGGGGCTGTGCACCCGCAGCACTCCCCCGACGGCCGCTATCCGGTCCGCGAGCCCGGCCAGCCCCGTACCGCGTGCCGTGTCGGCGCCGCCGACGCCGTCGTCGACGGTCTCCACCACGAGCCGGCCCTCGCGGCTTCGGGCGCTGACGCTCACCGCGCGCGCCTGGGCGTGCTTTGCGGCGTTCGCGAGCGCCTCGCTGACGGTGAAGTAGGCGGTGGCCTCGGTCACCGGGTCGAAGCGCCGCTCCTCCGCGGCCACCACGACCGGCAGCTCGGCCTGACCGGCGAGCTCCTTCAGGGCGGGGGCCAGACCGTCGCGGGTGAGGACGGCCGGGTGGATGCCGTGGGCGAGGCCGCGCAGCTCCTCCATCGCGAGGCGCAGACTCCGCTCCACCTCGGCGAGGGAGCGGCGCAGCGAGGGGTCGGGGTGGTCGGCCAGGCCGGCGTCGACGCGGCGCAGCGCCATCAGCGCGAAGACCAGCCGGGTCTGCGCGCCGTCGTGCAGGTCCCGCTCCAGCCGGCGCCGCTCGCTGTCGGCCGCGCGCACGATCCGGGCGCCCACCTCACGGGCCTGGCTCTCCAGCCAGACGTTCTCCAGTGCGAGGCGCAGCGCCGCCGCCACGGACGCCAGCAGCTCCGGGTCCTCGGCGAGGACCGGATCGTGCCGCAGCAGGGCCAGCGGCGCGCCCCGCGAGGTGTCGATGCGGGTGCAGCCCCGCTCGGCGGGTTCGACGCGCTGCCCGGCCCCGTCGGCGTACAGGCCGCGCTCCTCCTGCCAGACACCGAGCCGCACGCTGGGGTCGCCGAGCACGGGCACCAGCGCGTCGCGCAGCCGGCCCGGGTCGGAGGCGGCGCCCACCTCCATCACCAGCCCGCCGACCTCGGCGCGCTGGAGCTGCATCCGCAGCAGTCCGCCGAGGAAGGCCAGCGGCACCGCCGTCTGCGCCAGGTCGGAGGAGAACGCCAGCACCTGCTCGGCGGTGGAACCGGCCACCCCCGTCAGCACCACGAGCAGGTCCCAGGCCAGGAAGGAGGTGGCCAGGGCCACGGCGATCCAGGCGGGCAGCAGGGCCCGGCGCCGGGCCACCGACGCCCGCCGCCAGCGGCGGATGATGGCGTAGACGAGGGTCGCCGAGATCATCCAGCCGAACGCCCGGAAGACGCCGTCGACGTACGGGAAGAGGCCGGCGGCGGACCGGATCAGCAGCGGGTTGGGGCCGCAGACGTCCGTGCAGCTCAGATAGGTGGAGTCGGTCTCGACGGCGGGGTCGAAGGCCAGCGCGCGGGCCAGTCCGCCGACGGCGACCAGAACGTACCCGAAGACCACCAGGGCGCGGGTGCGGCGCGAGGCCAGCCGGCCGTCGGGGAAGGACAGGATGAGGTGGGCGAGGACCGCCATGTTCAGCGCCTCCCACCAGGCGCCCAGGGCGAACAGCGCGGGCACGCCGCTGCCCTGCAGATTGCCCACGAACCAGACGATGCCCTCGGCGAGCATCAGCGGTCCGGTGCGGTTGTCGGGGCGGCGCACCCAGGCGATCACACCCGCCACCGCGTACGCCCAGCCGACGGCGAGATCGCGGGCGACCTCCACCGGCGAGCCGCCCGCGCGGTGGAACGACCAGGCCCCGGCCACGCCTGCGACGGCCGCCAGCATCGCGCCGACAACCGGACCGCACCGCGCCGCCTGGGCCGGAAGACCGCTGTTCACGATCGACAACGCTAAGCCATGCCGCAACCGGCCCGGCACCCTGTCCGCGGCGTTCAGGACTGTATGCCCGGAATGTCCGAGGGCTCCCGAGGCCCGATGTCCACGGTCTCCCGCGGCGTGACGTCCGAGGACTCCCGCTGGCGGGGCAGCACCGGGGTGTCGTCCGCGTACTGCATCACGACCTTGCGGACGGGGTGCGCGATGTCGATGCCCTCGGCCCGGTAGCGGGCGTGCAGGCGCTTGATGAGCTCGTGCTTGATCCGGTACTGGTCGCCGTACTCCCGCGTGCGGAGGATGACCGAGAAGCCCACCCGCGAATCGCCGAAGGTGTGGAAGCGCACCACCGGCTCGTACGAGGGCACGCCGCCCTCCACCTCGGCCATGACCTGCTCGGCGATCTCGACCGTCACGCGCTCCACGTGGGAGAGGTCGCTGCCCAGGCCCACACCGGCCTGGACGATGACGGACATCTCCTGCTCCGGCCGGTGGTAGTTCGTCATGATCGTGCGCGACAGCTGGTCGTTGGGGATGATCACGAGGTTGTCGGACTGGGTGCGGATGACCGTGTTGCGCCAGTTGATGTCGGTGACGTACCCCTCCTCCAGGCTGCTGAGCTTGATGTAGTCACCGACCTGCACACTCTTCGCGGCGAGGATGTGCACGCCCGCGAAGAGGTTGGCGAGGGTGTCCTGCAGGGCCAGCGCCACCGCCAGACCGCCGACACCGAGGGCGGTGAGCAGCGGGGCGATGGAGATGCCGAGGGTCTCCAGCAGGATCAGCACGCCGATCGCGAGGACGGCGATCCGGGTGATGTTCACCAGGATCGTCGCGGACCCGAGCCCGGCCGAGCGGGAGCCGACCAGCTCCCCGATGATCCGGGCCACGGCGACCGTGACGGCGAGGATCAGCACCGCCACCACGATCTGCTGGACCGTGTGCCGCACGGCGTCCTTCAGCGGGAGCACCTCGGCGGCGATCGACACACCGCCCGCGAGGGCGCCCCAGGGGGCGATGGTGCGCAGGGCGGCGACGAGGTGGTCGTCGCCGCTCCAGCTGGTGCGCCGGGCACCCTTGCCGAGCCAGCCCAGCAGCAGCCGGAGCAGGAACCCGGCCACCAGGCCGCCGAGCACCGCCGCTCCGGCGATGAGTATGTCGTGCACTGTCAGAGCCCGGTACAACGCGCCACCGTCTTCTTCTCGGAAACCATTGCGCGCGCCGGACACTTGACCGACCCCGGCGCGGGGACATCCTCCCTCATCCGCGGGAGGCGGTCACCGGCGAGGTGCGGTTTCGAGCCGCTCTACGGACGGGCGTTCACTGGCCGGCGCCCGTCTCGAAGAGCAAGTACAGGAAAGCGGCCAGGACATGGCCCACGACCAGGTAGACGAGCAGCCGGATCACCAGGCCGCGGGGGAAGCGCTCCTCGCGGACGTCGCCGGACCGGGTGTCGTGGTCCATGTCATGCCTTTCCGTTGGACGGTGCGCCGAGGCAGAGCTCCGCGGCGCTGCTCTGCAGCAGGGTGTGGACGAACAGGAGCTCCGCCCCGCCGGCGTCCTGCGCGGCGATCCGGTGCGGGGTGAGGGAGTCGAAGTGCGCCGCGTCCCCCGGCTGCAGCGTCTCCTCGGCGTCGCCGAGCGTGAGCCGCAGCCGCCCGCGCAGCACGTAGATCCACTCCTCGCCGGGGTGGACGCGCACCAGATCCCCCTGGGCGCCCCAGGGCACCTCGACCCGCAGCGGCTGCATGGCGCGGCCCCGGGCGCCGGCCCGGGTGTAGCGCCACCCCTGCGCCTCGGTGGCGTCCTGGTCCCCGGCGCGGATGACCGCCTCGCGGTCCGGGGGCGTCTCGCCGAGGAGGTCGGAGACGGTGGTGCGGTACGCCCCGGCCAGCGCGAGCAGCATCGGCAGCGACGGCTGCCGGCGGCCGGTCTCGAGCCGGGACAGATGGGCGGGCGAGAGCCCGGCGCGCGCGGCGGCGTCCTCCAGCTTCAGCCCGCGGCTGAGGCGCAGGTCGCGCAGGCGCGGGCCTACGGCGGCCGGGAGGTCGGTGGGGCTCATGGGTCGATTCAGCCACGCCGGTGACCTCTGAGGCAAATCGCTTGCCTCAGAGGCAAAGGATCACGGGGTGGGTCGGCGCCGGGGGCGACGGGCGTCCGTGTCGACGATAGCCGAGACGGGTGGCGCGACCGTCGCCCGCCTCCGTAGCGGAGGGCGGGGCAGGGGGCGCGCCGGCGGTCAGCCGTCCGTACCGCTCCACAGCGCCGCCACCAGCGGACGGCGCAGGTCCGTACGGCGGACGCACAGGCCGATGGGCAGTGGCGCCGGACCGGGGTCGACCGGCAGGATCCGCAGCCGGTCGCGGACCATGCTGCACTCCAGGACCAGCCGGGGTACGACGCCCGTCCCGCAGCCCAGGGCGACCAGGGCGAGCAGCGCCTCGTGCCCGTCCGGTTCGGCGGCGACATCCGGCCGGATCCCGTGCGCGCGGAACCAGCGGTCGGCCGATTCCCGGACCAGGCCGCGGCGCGGCAGGACGAACGGCGGGCGGGGCCACCCCGGGCCCTCCTCCGCCTCCCCGGGCTCCCGCCCCTCTCCAAAGCCCCGCCCCTCCCCAGGGTCCCGAGGGTCCCGCCCCTCTCCGAGGCCCCGCCCCTCCCCGGGGTCCCGCCCCTCCCTCGCGGTCACGAAGACCAGCTCAGTCGTGGTGACCGTGCGGGCCACGAGGCCCTCCGGGAGCCGGTCCGGCAGACCGGCGACGACGGCGTCCACCTCCCCCTCGTCGAGCCGGGCGAGGGCCGCCGCGGCGTCCCCCGTGCGCAGGTCGAGGCGGACCTGCGGGTGCGCCGCGCGGAACGGGGCGAGCAGATCAGGCAGCAGGGCCTGGCAGGCGGTGACGGTGGCGAACACGACGAGGCTGCCCGCCAGTCCGGTGGGGTCGGGGTCCTCGTCCCGGTAGCTCCGCCACAGCTCCAGCGTCTGCTCGGCGTACCGGCGGAAGCGGTGCCCCTCGGCGGTGAGGGAGACGCCCTGCGGGCCGCGGTCGAGCAGCCGGTGGCCGAGCCGCGCCTCGAGCCGCTGGACGGTCCTGGTGAGCGTCGCGGGGCTGACGTGGCATTCGAGGCTGGTCCGGCCGAAGTTGAGGGTCTGCGCCAGATGCAGGAACAGCCGCAGCTCCCGGTGCCCGTCGATCACGACCCCCACCTGCCTCTTTCATTCACCGCAACGCCCCGCTGCGCCTCTTGCGCTTGTCGCAAGGCACGCGGCGACCCTACAACTCTCCCCATGACCTCCTTCACGTCGACCGTGTTCACGCCCGAATCGATGTCCGTGCCCGGCGGGACGGAGACCGTCCTGCGCGGCGGCCGCCATCTCTTCCCGCTGCTGCCCCAGGCGTTCGCCGGGGTCCGCCGCATCGCCGTCCTCGGCTGGGGACCGCAGGGACGGGCCCAGGCCCGAAACCTCCGCGACTCCCTGGCCGGTACGGACATCACCGTCGCGGTGGGGCTGCGCCCCGGCTCCGCCTCCGCCGCCGACGCACGGGCACACGGGTTCACCGAGGCCGACGGCACGCTGGGCGACTGGCTCGAGGTCGCGTCCGGGGCCGATCTGGTCATCCTGCTCGTCGCCGACGCCGCGCTGGCCGCTCACCACGAGGAGGTCTTCGCGGCCCTGAGGCCCGGTGCCACCATCGGCCTGTCCCACGGCTTCCTGCTCGGCCATCTCACCGCCGCCGGCGGCGACTTCCCTCCCGGGCACGGTGTGATCGCCGTCTGCCCGAAGGGGATGGGCGACTCGGTGCGGCGGCTGTACGAACAGGGCGAGCAGATCAACGGCGCCGGGATCAACGCGAGCTTCGCGGTGCACGCCGACCCCGACGGGCACGCGGTGGACCGCGCCCTGGCCTGGTCGGTGGCGCTCGGGGCGCCGTACACGTTCCGCACCACCCTGCGCTCGGAGTACCTCTCGGACATCGTGGGCGAGCGGGCGGTGCTGCTGGGCGCCGTGCACGGGCTGGTGGAGTGCCTGTACCGGCACTACCTGCTGTCGGGGGACGACGCCGTGACGGCGTACGAGCGCTCCTGCGAGAACATCACCGGCCCCGTCGCCCGCACCGTCTCCCGCGACGGTCTGCGCGCGGTGCGGGAGACACTGCCGGCGGCCGGGAGGGAGGTCTTCGACCGCGCGTACGCCGCCGCCTACCGTCCCGCGCGCGAGCTGGTCGCGGAGATCTACGACGAGGTGGCCGACGGCACCGAGCTGCGCAGCGTGATCCTCGCGGAACGGCGCCTGGCGGACCGGCCGATGAGCCGGATCGGCGGCTCGCCGATGTGGTCCGCGGGCCCGGCCGCGAGGGCCCGGCGCGGGGAGCGGGAGCTGCCGGTGGAGGCGTTCACGGCGGGGATGTTCGTCGCCACGATGGCGGCGCAGATCGACGAGTTCGCCGACCGCGGCCACCCGTGGTCGGAGATCGTCAACGAGTCCGTGATCGAGGCGGTGGACTCGCTGCTGCCGTACATGCACGCACGGGACGTGGCGTACATGGTCGACAACTGCTCCCGCACCGCACGCCTCGGCGCCCGCCGCTGGGGCCCGCGCTTCCAGGCGGCGTACGAACAGCTCGCCCTCCCCGCCGCCGAGTCGGGCTCCACCGATCCGGCGCTGCTCGCGGCCTTCACCAGCCACCCGGTGCACGAGGCCCTCGCGTCGGCCGCGAAGCTGCGGCCGACGGTGGACATCTCGGTGGCGTGACGCGCGCCCGCCCCTCCCCCCGGGTCAGCGGAAGTCGGCCGCGTGCTCGGCCGCCCACTGCGCGTACGTGCGGGCCGGGCGGCCGGTGACGCGCTCGACCGTGGGCAGGACGGTGTACGCCATCTCCGGCGGGTTGCCGTACGCGCCGATGAGGAAGTCGATGACGTGCGGCGGCAGTCCCTTGGCCGCCCAGCTGTCGCGCGCCTGCTGCTCGGTGAGTTCGACGTACGCGATGTCGCGGCCGGCCGCCCGGCTGATGATCCGGACCTTCTCCGGCTTGGTCAGCACCTCCGGCCCGGTCACCGTGTACGTCTGCCCGTGGTGGCCGTCCCCGGTCAGCGCGACCGCGGCCACCGCGCCGATGTCGGACTCGTGCACGGGCGCGCTGAGCGCCGCCGGGAACGGCTCGCTGATCGCGCCCTTCTCCCGCGCGGGCCCGGACCACTCCAGGGCGTTGCCCATGAACTCCACCGGCTGCACGAACGTCCACTCCATACCGCTCGCCTGCAGCGCCTCCTCGACGGCCCGCCCCTGCACGCCGCTCAGCACGGTCGCCCGGAGCACCCCGGCCTCCTCCGCGAGGCGGACCAGTTCGGCGGCCGTGGCCAGCGGCTGGTAGTCGTCGCCCGCGAACGTGATGAAGTGGACGGCCGTGACGCCGTCGAGGGCGGCGGCGAACGTCTCCGGGCGGGTCAGGTCGCCGGCGACCGGCTCGACGCCCTCCGGGAGACCGGCCGTCGCCGGGTTGCGGGTGAGGGCGCGGACCTTGTGGCCGCCCGCCACCAGATGGTCCACGATCCGCCGGCCGACGGTTCCGGTGGCTCCGGTCACGAGAATGGTCATGGAGGCTCTCCTCAGTGCTTCGACCTGCGCTGCTGTCAAGAACCACGGTAGGAAGCACTGCGGTCAGGATCTGTCCTCAATCCCCGTGCCGGGACCAGAATCCGGGCTCGATCCCCAGGCTCCGCAGCCAGGTCCGCTCGCCCCGGCGCACGACCTCGGGGCTGTGCCGCCGCAGCAGGTGCAGCAGGTCGCTCGCCGGGGCGGCGCCCAGCGCTGCGCGGACGGCGGGCACGTCGGCGGCGGCGACCGTGAGGGCGTACTCGTACTCCGGACCGGTCAGGTCCTGGCCCTCGATGCGCAGCGTCCCGTCGTCGTCGAGGCGGGCCGTGACGTACAGCCCCTGCCACGCGCGCAGGTCGACCTTGCGGGCCGGCACCGGCTCGCGCAGGCCCAGCACCGTCCGTACGCCCATGTGCCCGGCCAGCCGGAAGGCCCGCTCGCCGGAGTCGACGGGATGCACGCGCAGGGCGGCGACGCGCACCTCGCACGCCGGTGCCAGCCGCGGGTGCCCGGCCAGCTCCGCCGCCACGCCGTCGAAGAGGGCCCGCGCGTACGCGGCCGGTCCCCCGCAGTCCTCCTCCACCGTGAGCGACAGCCCCGTACCGGGCAGGAAGTCCACGAGCGCCTCGGCGAAGTACGAGCCGCCGCAGGACTGCCGTACGAAACGGGCGCGGACGCACGGGACCGGTCCGGCGGGGAAGGGTTCGGGGTCGGCGGGCACCGGCCCAGCGTAGCCGCGCCGGAACTCCCGCTGCCTGTCGGTGCGCTGTGCCATGCTCGCGGTGTGGCCGGGGGGATCCTGGAGCGTGACGGGGAGTTGGCCTGCCTGCGGACCGCGGCGAAGGAGGCCGCCGAGGGGGCCGGTTCCGTCGTGCTCGTCTCCGGGGAGGCGGGGATCGGCAAGTCCACCCTCGTACGGGCGCTTCCGGCCGTGCTGCCGCCCGACGCGCGGATGCTGCTCGGGCACTGCGACGACCTGACCACGCGCCGGCCGCTCGGCCCGCTGCGCGATCTGATCGGCAGCGTGGGCGGCGCGCTGACGCGGGCGCTGACCGACAGCGGCGACCGGCCCGCGGTGTACGAGGCGCTGCGGGCGGAGTTGTCGGCGGCGCCGCGACCCGCCGTGCTGGTCGTGGAGGACGTGCACTGGGCGGACGAGGCGACGCGCGACGCGCTGTGGTTCCTGGTGCGGCGGATTGACCGGCTGCCGGCGGTGCTGGTGCTGACGTACCGCGACGACGAGTTGGGCCCGGAGCACCCGCTGCGCCATCTGCTCGCCCAGGCGGCGCGCGCCGACCGGGCGCACCGGCTGCCGCTGGCGCGCCTGACCCCCGCGGCGGTGCGCACGCTCGGCGAGGGCAGCGGACTTGATCCGCAGCGGGTGTACGACGTGACGTCCGGCAATCCGTTCTTCGTCGCCGAGGTGCTCGCCGCCGGTGACACCGGTCGGGTGCCGCCCACGGTGGTGGACGCGGTGCTGGCACGGCTGGCGGGGCTGCCGGAGGCGGCGCGCGAGGGGCTGGAGCAGCTGGCCGTCGTGCCGACGGCGCTGGAGGGGTGGCTGACCGACGCGCTGGTGCCCGGCGGGATGGCCGCCCTGGCCGCGGCCGAGGAGCGGGGGCTGCTGCGGGTGGCACCGCGGCGGGCGGCGTTCCGGCACGAGCTGATCCGCCGGGCGGTCGCCGACTCGCTGCCCGCCGCGCGCCGTATCGCGCTCAACCGCCGGGTGCTGGCGGTGCTGGAGGACCGGCCGGGCACGGACCTCAGCCGGCTGGTGCACCACGCCGCCGAGGCCGGCGACCTCGACGCCATCGTCCGCTACGGCCCCGACGCGGCCGCCGACGCCTCCCGTACCGGCTCGCACCGCGAGGCGACGGCGCTGCTGCGCCTGGTGCTGCGCGAGCGGCGGCGCTTCGGGCCGGGCGAGCTGGCGGGGCTGCTGGAGGACTACGCCGTCGAGTGCTACACGCTCGCCGAGGCGGAGCCCGCGCTGACCGCGCAGCGGGAGGCGGTGGAGCTGCGCCGGGCGCTGGGCGACCAGCGGGCGCTGGGCGTCGATCTGCGCTGGCTGTCGCGGATGCTGTGGTGGGCGGGCGACGGGGCCGACGCCGCGACGGCCGCGCGCGAGGCGACCGAGGTGCTGGAGCGGGTGGGCGACCGGCGGCTGCTGGCGCTGGCGCTGAGCAACCAGGCGCAGCTGCACATGCTCGGCGACCGGCACGCCGAGGCCGTCTCGTTCGGCGGGCGGGCGGTGGAGCTGGCGCGGCGGGCGGGCGATCCGGCGATCCTCTCGCACGCCCTGAACAACGTGGGCGCCGCCCGCTGGCGCTCCGGCGACAGCGCGGCGGGCGCCCCCGTGCTGCGGGAGAGCCTGCGGGTGGCGCTGGCGGCCGGGGAGGTGGAGCACGCCTGCCGGGCTTATGCGAACACCGTCTGGAGCCTGATGGACTCGCTGCGGTACGCCGAGGCGGAGCGCACCCTGGCGGAGGCGATGGAGTACGCCGACCACGCCGAACACCTGGGCTTCCTCGGCTACATGTACGTCGAGCTGGGCATGTGCCGGCTCGCCGCCGGCGCCTGGGACGAGGCGGAGCACGCCGCCGAACTCGGCGCCCGGCTGCATGTGCCCGCCCGCTGCCCCGCACTGACGGTGCTCGGCCTGCTGCGGGTACGGCGGGGGCTGCCCGGCGGCGGCGAACTCCTGGACCGGGCCTGGGAGATGGCCGTGCGCACGGGCGAGCTGCAGCGCACCGGCCCGGTGGCGGCGGCGCTGGCGGAGGCCGCCTGGCTGCGCGGTGATACGGCGGCGGTGGCGGCAGCGGCGGCCCCGGTGTACGAGCAGGCGCGCGTCCTGGGCGTGCACCACGCCCGGGCCGAACTCGGGTACTGGCTGACGACGGCCGGCCGGCCGGTGCCGCCCGACGGCTCCGCGCACCCGTACGCGCTGCAGTCGGCGGGGCGCGCGCGTGAGGCGGCGGCGCTGTGGGAGGCGGCGGGCTGCCCGTACGAGCAGGCCGCCGCGCTCGCCGAGAGCCCCGCGACGGCGGACCGGATCACGGCACTGGGCATCCTCGACACCCTGGGCGCGGCGCCGCTCGCCCGGCGGGTACGCGAGGGGCTGCGGGAACTCGGCGTGGCGCGCGTCCCACGCGGACCGGCGGCCGGTACGCGCAGCAACGCGGCCGGACTGACCGGGCGCCAGCTGCAGGTGACGCGACTGCTGGCGCGGGGCCTGACCAACCAGGAGATCGCCGGCGAGCTGGTGGTGTCCGTGCGCACCGTCGACCACCATGTCGCCGCCGTACTGGAGAAGCTCGGCGCGCCCGGCCGCCGCCAGGCGGCGGCGCGCGCCGCCGAACTGGGCCTGCTGCCGGACACCTAGGCATCCCCGCGCGCGGATGTGGGCGGCCGTTGCCCATGCCCCCGGCGGCCACCGGGCCGTAGAAACGGTGGACCGACCGATCACAAGGGGGAAGCGCGTATGTCATCCACAGCAGCCACGGCCGCCCGCCGCGAACTCACCGGGTTCAAAGGGCGGCTGACCGGGCCGGAGGACAGCGGGTACGACGAGGCGCGGGCGATCTACAACGCGATGACCGAGCGCCGTCCGGCCGTCGTCGCGAGCTGCGCCGACGACGGCGACGTGGCGAAGGCGATCGCCTTCGCGCGCCGGCACGGACTGCCGCTCGCGGTGCGGAGCGGGGGCCATCACGGGGCGGGGCTCGGCAGCGTCGACGACGGACTGGTCGTCGACCTGTCGCCGATGAAGGCGATCGAGGTGGACGCCGCCGCCCGTACCGTACGGGTCGAGGGCGGGTGTGTCTGGGGCGAGGTGGACCGCGCCACGCACGCGCACGGGCTGGCCACGCCCAGCGGCATCATCTCCACCACCGGCGTCGGCGGCCTGACGCTCGGCGGCGGACTCGGCCATCTGACCCGTTCCTGCGGGCTGACCATCGACAACCTGCTGCAGGCGGACCTGGTGCTGGCCGACGGACGGCGGGTACGGGCGAGCGCGGACGACCATCAGGACCTGTACTGGGCGATCCGGGGCGGGGGCGGCAACTTCGGCGTCGTCACCTCGTTCACGTTCCGGCTGCACGAGGTGGGCACGGTGATCGCCGGGCCCACGTTCTGGCCGGTCGAGCTGACGGCCGAGGTGCTCTCGGCCTACGCCGGCTTCCTGCCCGGGGCGCCGCGCGACCTCAACGGCTTCTTCCTGGTGGGCGCCGTGCCCCCGGCGGACCCGTTCCCGCGCGAGCTGTGGGGGCGCAAGATCTGCGGGGTGGTATGGCACTACCGCCACGACGATCTGCCCGCCGCCCTGCGGGAGATGGAACCGCTGCTCTCCCTCCTCCCCGAGCCGCTGCTGCACGGACCGCACCAGGTGCCGCACCCAGGCATCCAGTCGGCGTTCGACGGGCTCTACCCGCCCGGGCACCAGTGGTACTGGCGGGCGGACTTCGTCAAGGACGTGCCACCCGACGCGGCGGCCCTGCACGCCAAGTTCGCCGCGGAGCTGCCCACCGGCCAGTCGACGATGCACCTCTACCCCGTCGACGGCGCGGCGCACGACGTGTCGTCGACGGACACGGCGTGGAGCTACCGCGAGGCGCGCTTCGCGTCGGTGTTCGCGGGCGTCGACCCGGACCCGGCGAAGGCGCCGCTGCTGCGCCAGTGGACCGTCGACTACTTCGAGGCCCTGCACCCGTTCTCGGCGGGCGGCGCGTACGTGAACATGATGATGGACGAGGGCCGGGAGCGGGTCCGGGCGAGCTACCGCGACAACTACCCCCGCCTGTCGCGCGTCAAGGCGGCGTACGACCCGGAGAACGTCTTCCGGGTCAACCAGAACATCCTGCCCGCGCCGGCCCGGGAGACCCGGCCCTGAGCCCGGGCCGGGATCCGCTCAGGACAGCCGCCACTTCTCGTGGACGACGACCGTCCGCAGACGCCAGCCCTGGCCGTCGCGGACGGCGTGGAAGTGGTAGCGGCCGCCAGTGACGAAGTTGGGCGCGGCGGGCTCCGGGGCGGCGCGGGCCAGCAGCATGGGGTTGACGTAGTCCGCGTGCACCTCGGCCGTGTCGCCGGGCTCGCCGTCCGGCTGGTCGAGGCTGATCCGGCGGTTGGTGATGAGGTGCTGGCGGACCTGGAAGAGCGCCAGCATCCGCGCGAGCCAGTCGCCGACCTCGGCCGCCGGGCCCTCGATGCCCCCGGCGCTGCGGTAGTCCGCTCGTCCCGCGGGGACGAAGAGGGCCCGGTACGCCGTCCAGTCGCCGTCGTCGACGGCCGCGGCGTAACCGGAGACGAGGTCGTCGACGGCGAGTCGGTCGGTGAGCACGGCGAGCTGCGTGCGCTGCGTCATGCGAACAGTGTTCGGGACGGGGCGGGGGAAGACCAGAGGGGTGCGGGGTTTCCTTCGCCGGGGCAGGCGGCCTTTAAGGCTGCTCTGAGACTCCTCTCAAGGTGGTGTCATGCCGCCCGCCTAGCGTCCGGGAGATGTTCCCGATACCCCGCGGGGCGCTGCCGTGCGCGGCGGCGCTGGCCGTGCTCTGTGGCTCCGCCGGCTGCCAGGCCGCCGGCTCGCAGGCGCAGGCGGCCGGGTACGACGTACCGTCCGTCACGCCGTCAGCCGCCCAGTCCGGCTCCCCCAGCCCGACGCCGACCCGGACGGTCGACTACGACGACGCCCTGCGCGATGCCCTGGCCGGGCTCCCCGACGGTGACGGACGGTACGCGGTCACCGTCGAGGACCTCGGCACCGGCGAGGACGCCGCGTACGGCAGGGGCACCTTCGACACGGCGAGCATCGTGAAGACGGACATCCTCGCCGCCCTGCTGCTGCAGGCGCAGGACGACGGTACGTCCCTGACCGCCGAGCAGCAGCGGCTGGCCCGCGCGATGATCTGCAGCAGCGACAACTCCGCCACGGACGCCCTGTGGCGGGCCATCGGCCGGGGCGACGGGCTCGCAGCGGCGAACGAACGCCTCGGCCTCACGGACACCACGCCCGGCACGGGCGGACTGTGGGGGCTCACGCAGACCACCGCCGCGGACCAGCTGCGGCTGCTGGAGGCCGTGTTCGGGGAGGACTCCCCGCTGGACGGCGACTCCCGGTCCTATCTGCGAGCCCTGATGGGCGACGTGGTGGACGCCCAGCGCTGGGGTGTGACGGCGGCGGCCGACGACCCGGACGAAGCCGCGCTGAAGAACGGCTGGCTGCCGCGCACCGCCACGGGCCTGTGGGACGTCAACAGCATCGGCCGCGTCGAGCACGACGGGCACACGCTGCTGGTGGCGGTGCTCAGCAGCGGCCACGCCACCGAGCAGGCAGGCATCGACCTGGTGGAGCGGGTGGCCACCGCCGCCGCGGAGGCGATGACCACCGGCACCACGAACTGACTACTCCTCGATGACCACCGGCACCACGACCCGGTTACTCCTCGATGTCCGCCGCGGCCGGGTCCAGGACCCGGGCCAGGAAGGTGCGGGTCCGCTCGTGCGCGGGAGACCCGATCACCCGCTCCGGCGGCCCCTGTTCGACGATCACGCCGCCGTCCATGAACACCACCCGGTCGGCGACCTCGCGGGCGAAGCTCATCTCGTGGGTGACCACGAGCATCGTCATGCCCTCGTCGGCCAGCGACCGCATCACGGCGAGCACGTCCCCGACCAGCTCGGGGTCCAGCGCGGAGGTCGGCTCGTCGAAGAGCATCAGCTGCGGGTCCATGGACAGCGCGCGGGCGATCGCCGCGCGCTGCTGCTGGCCTCCGGAGAGCTTCGCCGGGTACTCCGCCTCCTTGTCGGACAGCCCCACCCGGGTCAGGTTCCGCCGGGCCACCTCGGCCGCCTCCGCCTTGCCGCGGCCGAGCACCCGGCGCTGGGCGATGGTGAGGTTGTCGAGGACGGTGAGGTGCGGGAAGAGGTTGAACGCCTGGAACACCATGCCGATCCGGCGGCGTACGACGTCGATGTCGACATCGGGGTCGGTGACCTCGGTGCCCTCGACGACGACCTGGCCGGAGGTCGGCTGCTCCAGCAGGTTCACGCAGCGCAGCAGGGTGGACTTGCCGGAGCCCGAGGGGCCGATGACGCAGACGACCTCGCCGTGGCCGACGGTGAGATCGATGCCCTTCAGGACCTCCAGCTCGCCGAACGACTTGTGCAGGCCCGCCACTTCGATGGCGGCCCCGCCTGCCGCGCCGTCCTTGTTCGGGGTGGTCATCGCGCCCTCGCCGTCCTTGCCTCGAGCCGCCGTACCAGCTGGCCGAGCGGCACGGTGATGATCAGGTAGCACAGACCCGCGATCATCACGGGGGTCAGGCTCCGGCTCTCGTTCAGTGCGTCACGGCCGTACTTCGTCAGCTCGTACTGGTCGATCGACAGCCCGAGCAGGTAGATCAGCGACGAATCCTTCGTTAGCAGGATCAACTCGTTGGTCAGCGGAGGCAGGATGATCCGGAACGCCTGCGGGATGACGATCGAGACCATGGTCCGCGCCTGGGACATGCCCAGCGAGCGCGCCGCCTCGACCTGCCCCCTGGGTACGGCCTGGAGACCGGCCCGGATGGTCTCCGCGATGTACGCGCCGCCCACCAGTCCGAGGGCCAGCATCACGGTGACATAGATGTCGATGTTCACCTGGAACGCGTACGGCACGCCGTACCCGAGGGCGATGAACACCAGCAGCGCCGGCAGACCGCGGAAGATCTCGACGAAGCCGATGGCCAGCCACCGGTTCGGTGCCACTGAGGACAGGCGCATCAGCGCGATCAGCAGCCCGAGACCCAGCGCGAAGCCGAAGCCCAGCACGGTGTAGATCACGGTGTTCTTGAACGCGACGGTGATCACGTCCGGGAACTGCTCGCGCGCCACGTCCAGGTCGAAGAACGCGCGGCGGATCTCGCCCCAGTCGGCGAGCAGGACGAAGACCAGGACGACGGCGGCGAGCAGTACGTACTGCACGCCGCGCGCCACCCTGGCCCGCTTACGAGGGCTCATGGACATACGGAGGACTTCCTGACGTACCCGTTGGACGGATCAAGGTGGTTACTGCGGAGCCGCACCGAACCACTTCTTGTAGATCTCGTCGTACGTGCCGTCCTCCTTGGCCTTCGCGATCACGTCGTTGACGGCCTTGAGGAGCTTGTCGTTGTCCTTCTTGAGGCCGATGCCGTACTGCTCGCCGGTGTCGAACTCCTTGACGACCTCGTAGTCGGGGTTGTCCTTGACGTAGTCGAAGAGCACACCGTTGTCGTTGATCATCGCGTCGACGCCGCCGGTCTCCAGCGCGGCGATCTCCAGGCCCAGGTCCTCGAACTGCTTCAGGGTCGCGCCCTTGGCGTTCTCCTTGGCGTAGATCTCCCCGGTGGTCGACTGCTGCACGCCGAGCGTCTTGCCGTCGAGGGACTCCAGGCCCGTGATGCCGGCGCCCTTCTTGACCAGCAGCGCCTGGGTGGCGTCGAAGTACGGGTCGGAGAAGGCTATCTTCTCCTTGCGCTCGTCGGTGATCGTCATGCCCGCGGCCGCCAGGTCGCACTTGCCGGCGTTGAAGACCTCACCGGACTCGATGCCCTCGAAGGGCGTGTCCACGATCTCCTGCTCGACACCCAGTTCCTTGGCCACCAGGTCCATGAGGTCGACGTCGAAGCCGACCACCTTGTCGCCCTCCTTGCTCTCGAAGGGCTTGTACGGCAGGCCGGTGCAGTTGACCAGCTTTCCGTCCTTGATGAGCGGCACTCCGCCCTTGCCCTCGGCACCGGAGTCGGTGCTGGAGCAGCTGGCGAGCAGAGTGGCGGCCGCGGCAGCGGCAACGAACGCGACGATCGGGCGGGTACGCACAGCGCCTCCAGGAACTCGGGGTGTTGCAGGCGAGCGGACTTACGTTGATCAGATGCGCTGCATCTTGTCAGTCCGTCGAACGGCTGTCGCTACCCCTACGATTTCGGCCTGGTAACAGTGCGGGGTCGGTGGTCCCTGCACGAAAACGGGGACCACCCACCCTGTCAGCATCAGCCGCGTCGCTCCTGCCCCGTCTCGAAGTAGGCGGTCAACCGCGGGTCCAGCGGCGGCACGTCGTACGGTGTGCCGCCGTCGCGCAGCGACCGCGTCGCGAGGTATCCCGCCGCGACGCTCATCCGCGCCGCCACCGGCGAGGTGTCCGTCGCGCCGCCCTCGCGGGCGAAGCGGCAGAACTCCTCGATGATCGAGGCGTCCGCGCCGCCGTGCGAGCCGGCCGCGTCCGGGACGCGGTACACGGCGTCGGCGTCCGAACGGTAGCCGGAGGGGCCGGTGTTCCAGACCCGGACCTCGTCGCCCGGCCGGTCGCCGAAGTTCTCCAGCCGCCCTTCGGTGCCGATGACCGTGTAGTTGCGGAAGTAGTCCGGGCTGAAGTGGCACTGCTGGTACGCGGCGATCACCCCGTTGTCCAGGCGCATGTTCATCACGGACACGTCCTCCACGTCCACGACGTGGTGGAGGTTCCTCCGCTGCGTGGGCGGCCACTCGAACTCCCGCAGCCAGCCGTCCGGCCGCGGGGTGTCCGGCTCACGGCGCGGCAGGTCGCCGTACACCATCAGGTCGCCGAGCGCGTTGACCCGGCTGGTGTAGCCGCCGGCGAGCCAGTGCACGACGTCGATGTCGTGCGCGGCCTTCTGCAGCAGCAGACCGGTGGTGCGGCGGCGGTCGGCGTGCCAGTCCTTGAAGTAGTAGTCGCCGCCGTACGACACGAAGTGCCGCACCCACACCGTCTTCGGCTCGCCGATGTCGCCGCGGGCGATGATGTCGCGCATCGTGCGCACCACGCCCATGTGGCGCATGTTGTGCCCGACGTACAGCCGCGTCCCCGTCTCGTACGCGGTGCGCAGGATGGTGTCGCACTGCTCGACGGTGATACCGAGCGGCTTCTCGACGTACACGGCCTTGCCGGCCTTGAGCGTCTCGACTGCTATGGCCTCGTGCGTGTCGTCGGGGGTGGCGACGATGACGGCGTCGATCGACGGGTCGTCCAGCAGCTTGCGGTGGTCCTCGACGGCCGTGGCGCCGGGGAAGCGGTCGCCGACGGTGCGCAGCACCGCGGGGTCCGTGTCGGCGACGGCGGCGACGACGGACCCGGCGCCCGGGCGGTGCGCGGTGGTGGCGAGGTTGCCGCGCAGCCCGAGGCCGATGACGCCGATCCGCAGGTCGTCGTGTGCGGTGTCGGTCACTTCTTGTCCTTCGCGATGGCCTTCTCGTACTCGCGGCGCATGGCGTCGCCCGCGTCGCGCTGCCACTTGGCGAGCACCTCGCTCTTGTACGACGAGAGCGGCTTGCGGCCCGCGATGATGTCCTGGAGGCCGGTGTAGAAGGCGTCGCTGGCGGAGGCGCCCTTGTTGGCGTAGGTGTCGGAGAAGTAGCCGTTGGTCGGGTCGGCCTTGCCGATCTTCATCAGCTCGACCTCGGTGGCGTGGATGGCCTGGGTCACCTCGGACTTGCCGGGCAGGTACAGGGTCTGCGGGGCGTTGCCGAAGAAGTTGATGGCCTGCCGGGTGGTGAGCACCTCGGCGTTGCCCTTGTCGTTGAGGACCACGTCGCCGCTCGCGTCGCGGGTGTGGTGGGTGCCCTCGATGCCGTTGTCGAGGAAGAGGCGCTCCTCGCTGCCGAAGGGGGCGCTCAGGTAGTCCATGACCTTGAGCAGCGTCTCGATGCGGGCCTTGGGCACCTTGTTGTTGATGGCGGTGTAGCCGACGGAGCCGTAGCCGAAGCCCCAGGTCGGCGTCATACCGGACTCGGCGGCGAAGGGCACGACGACCTTCTCCGGCCAGGTGTACATGTTGCTGTCGTTGAGGAAGCCCGGGAAGGACTGGACGTGCAGGCCGAGGAACCCGCCCTCCATCTTCTCCAGGGTGGTCGGCAGGTTCGGGTCCGGCCAGAACAGCTCCGCCTGCTGGCACTTCAGGGCGAACTCGATGCCCGCGAAGTACTCGTCGGTCTCGAACATGTGGGTCAGCTTGCCGCCGTTCAGCGACCACTTGTTGGGGCAGCCGTGCCAGTACGCGAACTGCTGGATGTGGTTGACGTACGCCGGCTCCAGCACGTACTTCTTGCGCTTGGTGTCGAGGAGGTCCTTGGCCTTGTCGAAGAAGTCCTGCGCGCTGGAGAAGGCGACGCCGCCGACCGGCTTCCAGAAGTCCTCGTTCGCCACGTACACCTGGCCCATCCGGCCGTAGGGCACCGCGACGCCGTAGATCCGGCCGTCGACGACGGCGGTGCGCCAGGCGAAGTCGGGGATGTTGGCGAGGTTCGGGTACTTCTTGACGGCGTCGCCCGAGAGGTACGGGGTGAGGTCGTGGAACTTGGCGCGCAGCAGCTGCGGAACGTTCTTCAGACCCTGGTTCGGCGGGAACCACATCAGGTCGTGCAGATCGCCGCCGGCGATGGTGGCGTTGAACTTGGCGCGGTAGACGTCGTCGGCGCCCAGGCCGTTGACGATGGTCAGCTGCAGCTCGGAGCCGAGGCGCTTGTTCAGCTCCTGCCAGTAGGCGTTGCGGCGCATGGCGGGGGCGGCGGTGGTGAAGGTCTCGGTGAGGCAGGTGATCGGCTTGCCGTCGCCGGGGGTGCCGGTGGACGACTTGATCAGGTCCTTGGGGTAGCGCAGGTACGCCGGGTCCAGACCGCTGCCGTTGCCCGCGAGGTCGGGGGTGGGCACGTTGGCCGGGACGTACGTCGGCAGCTTCAGCTTGGCGGACGCCTCCGCGCCCTTTCCGGCGACGGTGCCGGTCTCACAGGCGGTCAGGGCGCCGCCCGCGGCGACGGTCACTCCGGCGACGCCGGCCGCGGAGAGGAAACCTCGGCGGTTGAGGCTGGTGGAAGACACGGTTCTCCTCATGAGCAGGGTGGGACGGTGAGTGCTGCGGGGGGTGCGGTGCTCAGGCCTTGATGGCGCCCGTGAGCACGCCCTTGACGAAGTACTTCTGCAGGAAGGGGTAGACGACGATGATCGGCAGCACGGCCAGGATCAGCACCGCCATCGACAGCGAGGTGGTGGCCGGCAGCACGCTCACGCCCATGGCCTTGGCGTTGAAGGTGTCGCCCTCCAGGACGAAGCCGCGCAGGACCACCTGCAGGGGCAGCTTGTCCGGGTCGTTGATGTAGAGCATCGCGTTGAAGAAGCTGTTCCAGTACGCGACGGCGTAGAACAGCCCGACCACGGCGAGCACCGCCTTGGACAGCGGCAGCACGATCCGCCACAGCACGGTGAAGTCACCGGCGCCGTCCAGCCGCGCCGCCTCGTGGAGTTCCTCGGGGATGCCCTGGAAGAAGCCGCGCACGACGATGACGTTGAACGCGTTGAGCATGATCGGGAAGATCATCGCGCCGTAGGTGTCGATCATCCCGAGCTGCTGCACCACCAGGTAGTTGGGGATGATGCCCGGGGTGAACAGGAACGTGCCCACGACCAGCAGCAGCAGCGGCTTGCCGGCGAAGGTGCCGGGCCGGGACAGGCCGTACGCCAGGCAGACGGTGCACAGCAGGCTGAGCGCCGTGCCGACGGTCGTGACACCGATGCTGACCATCGCCGCGCGGGTGACGACGCCGCCGTTCAGCACCACCCGGTACGCCTCCAGCGTGGGGTGGTCCGGGATCAGCACGTAGCCGCCGTTCGCGGCGAGTTCCGCCTTGCTGGACAGGCTGGTGCCGATGGCCAGGAGGAACGGGTAGCCGACGGCGACGATCATCGCGAGGATCACGACGAGCTTCAGTCCCTGGCCGGCCCAGGTGGGCCGCTCCTGCCAGACGGGTCGCTCGTGGGACCGCAGGAAGCGGTCGCGGATCGTGGAGACGGTTGCCGTGCTCATCGGTACACCCCCTGCTCGCCGAGGCGGTGGGCGACCTTGTTGGCGACGACGATCAGAATGAAGCCGATGACGCCCTTCATCAGCCCGGCGGCGGTGGACAGGCCCCAGTCGCCGTCCACGACTCCGTGGTAGTAGACGTAGGTGTCGAGCACCTCGGCGGCGTCGGGGCCGACCATGTTGCGCTGCAGCAGGATCTGTTCGAAGCCGACGGAGAGGATGTCGCCGAGCCGCAGGATCAGCATCATCACGATCACCGGGCGGATGCCGGGGAGCGTGACGTGCCACATCCGGCGCAGCCAGCCCGCGCCGTCCATCGCCGCCGACTCGTACAGCGAGTTGTCGATCCCGGCCATCGCGGCGAGGAAGATGATCGCGCCCCAGCCCGCGTCCTTCCAGATCGCCTCGGAGGTGATCAGCAGGATGAAGGTGTCGGGGTTCGTCATGATGTTGCCGACGTGGACCCCGTTGTCGTTCAGCAGGCTCGAGACGGTGCCGGCACCGCCGAACATCTGCTTGAACATGCTGACCACGACGACCCACGACAGGAAGTGCGGCAGATAGACCACGGTCTGCATCAGCCGGCGGGTGCGGGTGGATATCAGCGAGTTGAGGAACAGCGCGAGCGCGATCGGCGCCGGGAAGTACAGCAGCAGCTGTACGGCGCTGATCTGCAGGGTGTTCCAGACCGCCGTCCAGAACTCCGGCTCCTGGAGCAGCGCCGTGAAGTTGGCGAGGCCCACGAACGGGCTTGCCTTGAAGCCCAGGTAGGGCTGGTAGTCCTGGAAGGCGATGCTGTTGCCCGCGAGCGGCAGATAGAAGAAGAGGGCGAAGTACACCACCCCGGGCACGCAGAGCAGGAGCAGGGCGCGGTCGCGGCGCAGCCTGCTGCGCAGCGGCGCCTTGGGGGCTTTGGCCCGGGTGGGCTTGGCGGGCGGCGACGGCTCACTGGCCGTCCGGGGCGGGGCCGACGCTGCGGCGGACACCTTCACCTCCGGCGTTGAGGTCGGGAGTGGGAGCGCAACCTCAGGACGAGCGGAACCGGTGGTTCAGTGCACAGGGCTGCTTGCTCCCGCTGACCACGGGGTCGCCGTGATCAGCGGGGTGTCGAAAGCTTGCATCCGCCTACCCCTGGATGACAAGAGATGTTCATAACGCTTTCCAAAAGAGCACCTTCGAGCATGGACGCCTCTGACGGGTGAGGTAAGGTGAGCAGTCATGCGTACATTCGGCTTACTTCGAACATGAAAAAACACCGCCCCGCAGGGGAGCCCTGCGAGGCGGTGTGGTCCCGGGGTGAGGGTTTGGTCTCGGGATGAGGGTCCGGTCCGGGTGAAGGCCCGAACCCGGGTGAGGGTCCGGTCGTGTGGCCGGTCAGCTCGGGGACAGCGCGTCCGCGAGCCGCTGCCAGCGCGCCGCCTCCTCGTCGCGGCCCTGGCGCTGCAGCGTGCGGGCCAGCATCAGATGCGCGTAGGACTCCACCGGATCCCGGTCGACGAGCTCGCGCAGCTGCTCCTCCGCGCGGCGCAGCTGCGCCGAGTGGTAGTAGGCGCGGGCCAGCAGCAGCCGGGGGCCGGTCAGCTCCGGGTGCTCCTCGACGATGCCGGCCAGCAGCCGGGCGGCCGTGGCGTAGTCCTTGCCCTCGAAGTACACCGCGGCACGGCGCCACACGTCCGCCGCGCTCTCCTTCGCCCCGGGGGCGTCGAAGAGGCTCAGGGCGGCCGCCCAGCGGTCGGGCGTGGGCTCGCCGTCGGGGCGGTGGGCGTTGAAGTCGACGTCACGGTTCACAGGTCGGCCTCCTTTGTCACGGCCGCAGGGCGGCCAGCTGCTGTTCGAACGGGATGACGACGGTCTCGTCGGGCGCCTTCACCGGCGCGGGCCGGGCCGCGAGCAGCGCCGCCAGCTCCTGCCCCGCCCGCTCGATACGGGTGGGCAGGGTGTCGGTCAGCGCGTCGCCCGTACCGCCCCAGTCCTCCGACGCCGCGTAGACGGCGGTCGGCAGCACCACGGCCCGCAGATACGCGAAGAGCGGGCGCAGCGCGTGCTCCAGCGCCAGCGAGTGGCGGGCGGTGCCGCCGGTGGCGCCGACGAGGACCGGCTTGCCGGTCAGGGAGTCGTTGTCGAGGACGTCGAAGAAGGACTTGAACAGACCGCTGTACGACGCCGAGAACACCGGCGTCACCGCGATCAGCGCGTCCGCGTCCACGACGTTCGCGATCGCCTTCGCCAGCTCCGGGGACGGGAAACCGGTGACCAGGTTGTTGGCGATCGGGACCGCGAGGTCGCGCAGCTCGATCACCTCGACCGCCACCTGCCGGCCGTCCTCCTCCAGCCGGCGCCGGGCCGCGCCGGCCAGCCGGTCGGCGAGGAGCCGGGTGGCGGACGGGCTGGAGAGCCCGGCCGACACGACGGCGAGCTTCAGCGTGGTCACTGGGCCACCTCTTCCTTGTTCTCGTCCTGGTTCTCGTCCTGGTTCGCGATCTGCTCCGCGACGCGCGCGGCGTGCGTGGGGCCGTCCGGCACACCGGCCGGGCGGTCCTTCGCGAACTCCTCGCGCAGCACCGGCAGGACCTCCTCGCCGAGGATGTCCAGCTGCTCCAGCACGGTCTTCAGCGGGAGCCCCGCGTGGTCGAGGAGGAACAGCTGCCGCTGGTAGTCGCCGTAGGACTCGCGGAAGCTCAGCGTGCGCTCGACGACCTGCTGCGGGCTGCCGACGATCAGCGGTGTCTGGTCCATGAAGTCCTCGAGCGACGGGCCGCCGCCGTAGACGGGCGCGTTGTCGAAGTACGGGCGGAATTCGCGGACCGCGTCCTGCGAGTTCTTCCGCATGAACATCTGCCCGCCGAGGCCCACGACCGCCTGCTCCGGGGTGCCGTGCCCGTAGTGGGCGTAGCGCTCGCGGTAGAGCTCGATCAGCCGCTGGAAGTGCTCCTTCGGCCAGAAGATGTTGTTGGCGAAGAAGCCGTCACCGTAGTACGCCGCCTGCTCGGCGATCTCCGGCGAGCGGATGGAGCCGTGCCACACGAACGGCGGCACGCCGTCCAGCGGGCGGGGCGTCGAGGTGAAGCCCTGCAGCGGGGTGCGGAAGCGGCCCTCCCAGTCGACCACGTCCTCGCGCCACAGCCGGTGCAGCAGCGCGTAGTTCTCCACGGCGAGCGGGATGCCCTGGCGGATGTCCTGGCCGAACCAGGGGTAGACCGGTCCGGTGTTGCCGCGGCCGAGCATCAGGTCGACGCGGCCGTCGGCGAGGTGCTGCAGCATCGCGAAGTCCTCGGCGATCTTCACCGGGTCGTTGGTGGTGATCAGCGTCGTCGAGGTGGACAGGATCAGCCGCTCGGTGCGGGCGGCGATCCAGCCCAGCATGGTGGTCGGCGAGGAGGGCACGAACGGCGGGTTGTGGTGCTCGCCGGTCGCGAAGACGTCCAGTCCGATCTCCTCGGCCTTGACCGCCAGCGCGGTCATCGCCTTGATCCGCTCGTGCTCGGTCGGCGTCCAACCCGTGGTCGGGTCCTGCGTGACATCGCCGACCGTGAAGATCCCGAACTGCACCGTGACTCACCCTCTCGCTCTATTTGAGAGCTCAACTATTGCATTCGCCCCGTTCAACGGGACAGCCGGCCCCCCTATTCCCGCCGGTCACCGGACGGCTCCCGGCCTTAACGGGTCCGTAACTCTCCGTACGCGATCGGTGGTTTACCGTAGCGGGACACCCGCGCACGCGTCGTACGGATGACCGGAGGTCCCGCATCGTGCCCCCTGAGCCGCTCGCTCCGCTGGATCTCGCGTTCTGGCACCTCGAGTCCCCCCGGCACCCCATGCATCTGGGTGCGCTGGGGGTGTTCGAGGCGTCCGACGCCGCGGCGGCCGGTCGGGCGGCGGCGCTGCTCGCCGAGCGGTGCGCCGCCGGGCCGGGGCTGCGGATGCGCATCCGGGACACCTGGCTGCCGGCGGGCGGGGCCGTACGGGAGCCGGCCGGGCGGTTCGACCCCGCCGAGCACGTGCGGCTGATGCCGCCGGCCGCGGACTTCCACGCCGTCGCCGGTGAGGTGATGGCGCGTCCGCTGGACCGGGGGCGGCCGCCGTGGGAGGCCCGGGTGATCCCCGCGCCGGACGGACGGCGGTTCGCGGTGCTGTTCGCCTTCCACCACGCACTGGCCGACGGGCTGCGGGCGCTGACCCTGGCCGCCGGCGTGATGGACCCGGTGGGCGGGGCGCCCGCCCGGCCCTCCCCCGCCGCGCCCGCGGCGAGTCCCGGCGGGTGGGGGTTCCTCGATCCGGTGGCGCTCGCGCGACGGCAGGCGGCGGACGCCCGCCGCCAGCTCGCGGAGGCCGGACGCGCGGCCGGGATCGGCGCCGGCCTGGTGCGCGCCTCCTGGGGGCTGCCCACCACACCGCCCGTCCTTGCCGCCGCCGGGGCGGGCGGCAGGCTCACGGCAGGGGCGGTGCTCGACCTCGACGACGTGCACCACGTCCGCAAGCGCACCGGCGGGACCGTCAACGACGTCCTGATCGCCGTGGTCGCCGGCGCCCTGCGGCGCTGGCTCGAGGAGCGCGGCGAGCCCGTCGGCCGGCTGCGGCCGCGCGCCCTGATCCCGGTCTCCCGCCGGCGTCCGCGCGCCGCGCATCCGCAGGGCAACCGGCTCTCCGGCTATCTGGTCCGGCTCCCCGTGTCCGATCCCGACCCGCTCGGCCGGATGCGCGCGGTGCGCCGCACCATGGACCGGCGCAAGGAGGCCGGTCCGGACCAGGGCGCCGGGGCGGTCGCCCTGCTGGCCGATCTGGTGCCCCCGCTGGGGCACCGGCTGGGCGGTCCGGTGGTGGCGCGCGCCGCCCGGCTGCTCTTCGACGTCCTGGTGACCAGCGTCCCCCTGCCGAGCCTCGGGCTGCGCCTCGCGGGCTGCCCGCTGACGGAGGTCTACCCGCTGGCACCCCTCGCCCAGGGCCACGCGCTGGCGGTGGCGGTCTCGACGTACCGGGGCCGCGTCCACTACGGGCTGGTCGCCGACGCCCGCGCCCTGCCCGACGTGGACGTGCTGGCGGGGGCGCTGGGGGCGGAGCTCGCGGAGCTGCGCCGGGCGGCGCTCGCCGGCTGAGGCTCAGGACCCGTCGTGCGGGATGTCCCACACGACTCTCTTGTCGCGGGGGCCCCGCAGGAGACCGCCTGTCTGCGCTGCCAGCGCGGCCAGCGCGTTGATCGTCCAGAAGGCCAGCGGATAGAGCGGCAGCAGCAGACAGGCGACGTCGAGCCGCGGGTCCAGCCGGCGCTCGATGAGGGTGGCGACGAGGACCTGGATGATCGCGACGACAGCGATGCCCATGCCCCACGCCAGCATCTCGGTGAACCTGCTGTCGTCGGGGAAGCGGATCCAGTGGACCAGCCCATAGCAGGCGGCCACCAGCATGGTGAGCACCCAGAGATAGGACAGCAGCGACTCGAAGGCGATCGGCCACAGCCGCCAGTTGCGGGGGTGGAAGACCGTACGGCCGTGGGTGCGCAGCACCTCGCCCTGGCCCCGGGCCCAGCGGGTGCGCTGCGCCCAGACGCTGCGGACGGTGTGCGGGACCTCCATGCCCACCAGGGCGTTGGGCTCGAAGCCGGTGAGATGGCCCGCCTCCAGCAGCCGCCACGACAGGTCGATGTCCTCGGTGGCCATCCGCTCGTCGTAACCGCCGACGGCCAGCACCGCGTCGCGGCGGAAGAGGCCAAGCACGCCCGCGACCGTGCCCACCCGGCCGGCGAGTGCGTGCGTCCGGCGGATCAGGCCGATCAGCGAGGCCGACTCCAGCATCTGCATGGTGGTGATCACCCCGCTGCGGTTGGTCACCCGGGGGCTGCCGGCGATCGCGGCGTGGCGGGGCGAGCGCGCCATCCGGGCGACGAGGTACTTCACCGCCTCGGGATGCAGATGGGTGTCCGCGTCGGTGACGACGACCAGTTCGTGCCGCGCGCGCCGCATCCCGTCGTTCAGCCGGCCGGCCTTGCCGCGGTTGACGCCGTCGTCCAGCACCCGCACGCGCGGGTCGCCGGCCGCCGCCTCGCGGGCGACGGCGACGGTGTCGTCGCGGGAGCCGTCGTTGAGGACGAGCACCTCGAGGTCCGGATAGTCCACGGCGCGTAGCGCCCGTACACAACCGGCGATGACCTGCTCCTCGTTGTAGGCGGGCACCAGGACGCTCACCCCGGGCCAGCCCCCGGCGGGCGGCACGATCGCCCGGCGCTCCTGCAGGATCCGGAACAGGACACCGCCGGTCATCCAGACGGCACCGGTCACCACGGGATAGAACGCGAGGAAGACCAGGACGACGTCAATGGGGCGCATCGCGCTCCTCACGCCGCCGCATCGCGAAACCGCCGAGCAGGGCGACGCAGGCGACGGCCGCGGACACCGCGGTCACGACCAGCAGCCGGCGCAGGATATAGGTGTGCCCCAGCAGCACGATCCCCAGCCAGAAGGCGCCGACCCAGACCACACCGCCGAGCAGGAAGGCGACGGCCTTCCGCCCGGATGTGAATGGCCGACTGGGCTGGAAGTTCAACCGCTCGGCGGCGGGGCTTTCCTCCACGCGGTATACCTCCGGATAACACCCGATCGGCCTACGCACGATTCCGTACGGACGCGGCGCCTTTATCCCGATGTTACGACGGAAAGGAAGGTCCGGGCATTCGAGTCCGGGTCCGGACAGCAGGGAGCACGCCCGTGTTCGTCGAACTCGCGCTCTCGGTCGATTTCGGCCAGGGCTTCACCGACGCCATTTCCAGCGTCATCAGCTTTGTGCCCAAATTCCTGGGGTTCCTGGCGATCCTGCTCATCGGCTGGTTCATCGCGAAAGCAATCGCGAAAATCGTGAACAGCCTGCTGCACAAATGGGGATTCGAGCGGCTCGCCGAGCGCAGCGGCGTCAGCCAGTGGCTCGAGGGTTCGAAGTACGACACCTCCAGCCTGATCACGAAGATCCTCTACTACGCCGTGATGCTGATCGTGCTCCAGCTGGCACTCGGCGTCTTCGGCCCCAACCCGGTCAGCGACCTGCTGACGGGCATCATCGCCTGGCTGCCGAGGGCGATCGTCGCCTGCGTCATCCTCGTGGTGACCATGGCCGTGGCCCGCGCGGTGCGGGACGTCGTGGGCAGCGCCCTCGGCCGGATGTCGTACGGCCGGACCGTGGCGACCGCCGTCTGGGCGTTCATCGTGGCCCTCGGTGTGATCGCGGCGCTGAGCCAGGCCGGGATCGCCACGTCCATCACCGGTCCGCTGCTCGTGGCGGTGCTCGCGACGATCGGCGGCATCCTCGTCGTGGGCGTCGGCGGCGGTCTGATCACCCCGATGCGGCAGCGCTGGGAGGGGTGGCTGCAGGCGGCGGAGCGGGAGACCGCGAACGCCCGGGAGAGCGTCTCCGCCTACCAGGCCGGCCGTGCGGACGCGGAGGCCGGACAGCCGGCCGGGCAGCAGTACACGGGTCCGGCGGAGGAGGGCGGCACGGCGGCACGCTGACCGGCCCGAACGGCGCCGGAGCCCTGCGAGGGGGCTCCGGCGCCGTGCCGTCCCCGGGCCTTCGTCACGGCGTGGGTCAGCGGCCCAGCAGGTCGTGTTCGCGGACCAGCCAGCACACCGCGGTCAGCCGGAGCGTGGCGAAGTCGTGGCCGACGGGCTCACGCCAGTCGCGCTCGCTCAGCACGTCCGTGAAGCCGAGCACGTAGTCCGTCAGGTCCTCGCGGCGCGGGGCGCGCGCGGCGGCGGCGTCGGAGTCCGGGCGGCGGGGTGCGGGCACCAGGGCGTCACGTACGGCGGCCGCGTGCTGGTCGACGGCCGCCACGAGCCCCGGCTCGAACGCGAACTCCGACAGCCGCGGCATGTAGCGGGCCGTCACCTGCGCCAGCGGGCACTCGGCGGGTCCGCGATCGGGGGCTTTGTCCACCTGACGAGGGTAACCGCCCGATACGCACCCGCTGCTGTGACCAGCGCCACCCCGCCGGAGGGCGCTGTCAGTGGTGTGCGGCACACTCTGCTGCAGAGTCGGACAGGAGGGGGAGGGCACGGATGCTTTCCGGTGTCGAGGAGGTCGACTGGGCCTCGATGGAGCACGCCTACGGAAGCGCCGCGGAGGTGCCGGGGATGCTGCGCGGCCTCGCGTCGGCGGATCCCGCGGAACGGGACGTGGCGCTGGACGGGATGTACGGGGCGGTGCACCACCAGGGGGATGTGTACGACTCGACGCTGGCGTGCATACCGTTCCTCTTCGAGCTCGTGACCCAGGAGTCGGTGCCCGAGCGGGGACGGCTGGTCGAGCTGCTCGTGAGCATCGGCGGGGGCGACGGCGCGCTGGAGCCGGGTGACGAGGACGAAGACGAGGACTTCGACGGGGAGGACGAGGACGGGGACGACGACCTCGACGGCGAGTTCGACGAGGACGACGACTGGGAGGCCAACTTCGCCATGGCCGCGGCGGCCCTGCGGGCCGGGTCCGGGGCCTTCGTGGAGCTGGCCGCCGACCGGGACGCCGGTGTGCGGACCGCCGCTCCCGGCGCTCTGGTGGTGTTCCACGAGGATCCCGGGGCGGTCCTGGACCTGCTGCGGGAGCGGCTGGCGGTGGAACCGGAACGCGCGGTGCGCCTCGCCCTCGTGCGGGCCCTCGGCCTGCTGCCGCGCCGTTCCGAGGCGCTCACGCCGCAGGTCACGGAGCTGCTCGCCGGACTCGCGGGCCCCGGTCACGAGGCGGCCGTACGGCTGGCCGCGCTGGGCTGCCTCGCCGTCTCCGCCCCCGGACGGCTGCCCGCCGACGTGGTGGGCCAGGTCGGCGAGCTGCTGCGGCAGCGGCGCGCCGAGCCGGACGCACGGGCGGCGGACGACGACGCGGACCGGCCGCGGACCGACACGCTGGTCAGCCGGCTGCGTGACCTGCGGCCGGACGACGACGAGGGCGACCGCCTGCTGCGCGCGCTGCACGCGGGCCTCGACGACCGGGTGGCCGAGCGGATCGCGCTGATGGACCTGCAGCTGCGCAGCCCCTCGACCGCCGAGCGCACCGGCGCCGTGTGGATGTCGTCCGGGCTGTTCCGCGGCCGGCGCGGCGACTACGCCGGGATCGTGGCGCTGACGGGCGAGCATCTGCGCGACCCGGACCCGCGGCTGCGCGCCGCCGCGGCCTCGGTCCTGCAGGACCTCTTCGCCCTGGCCGCCCCGGCCGCCGACGCGCTCGCCGAGACGGTGGCCGCCGCGGAGGAGTCCCGGGTGCGGCACTGGGAGCAGGGCCCCCCGTCGCTCGGGGAGCCGCTCGTCGCGCTGATCCGGTGCGGCGACGCGCGTGCGGTGCCCGTGCTCGCCGAACTCCTCCGGGAGCCGGTACTCCCCCGCGACATCGGCAACGAGCTGTCGTATCTCGGGAGCGCGGCCCGCCCGCTGGGACCGCTGCTGCGCGAGGCGCTCGGGCGCGTGCGACCCGGGGACGACGGCGCCGACCGGCTGGTGTACGGGCTGGCCGCCGCGGGCGAGAGCACGGCCGTCCCGGAGCTGGCGGCGCTGCTGCGGCAGGCCGACCCCCGGGAGGACCGGTGGTTCGTGCAGGCGGCGATACGCGCGCTGGGGGGCTTCGGCAC
The DNA here is from genome assembly GCF_040680895.1 of Streptomyces sp. NPDC051940. Lineage (NCBI taxonomy): Bacteria > Bacillati > Actinomycetota > Actinomycetes > Kitasatosporales > Streptomycetaceae > Streptomyces > Streptomyces sp. NPDC051940. The sequence goes on from NZ_JBFAXR010000009.1 coordinate 103,786, forward strand.
CGACGCGGCGGAGGCCGAGCCGGAGCTGCGGGGGCTGCTGGCGGGCGAGTTCGCGGTGCCGGCGGCCGAGGCGCTGTGGGCCGTGACCGGCGACACGCGGTCCGTGCTGCCCCTGCTCCTGCGGGCGGCGGAAGCCGACAGCCCGCACGAACGGCGGCGGGCCGCCGCGGTGCTCGGCACCCTCGGGCCGACGGCCGCGCCCGCGGTGAACGCGCTGCGGTCGATGCTCACCGGAACCGAGGTGTGGGAGCGGACGGACGGCGCGGTGGCCCTGTGGCGGATCGCCCGCGATGCCGAGGCGGTGCTCCCGGTGCTGCTCCCCGCCTGGCGGGAGAACGTGTACACGCGGGTGACCGTCGCCGGGTGCCTGGGCGAGATAGGTCCGGCGGCGGGTGCCCAGGCCGCCGCCGTACTGCGCGACGAACTCGCCGCGGTCCGCCGGCACAACGTCCAGGACGGCGGCTTCGGCAGCCACGACATCGACCAGGACCTGCGGCTGCTGGACGCCTGCCGCACGGCCCTGGACCGGATCGAGGCGGACTGACGGTCAGCCCGCGTCCTCCAGCGCCTCCCGCAGGGCCCGCGGCAGGGGCTCGCGGTGCAGGACGCCCAGTCGCTGCGTGGCCCGCGTCAGCGCGACGTACAGGTCGCTCGTCCCGTACCGGCCCGGCTCGACGACCAGTACGACGTCGAACTCCAGCCCCTTGGCCTGGCGCGGGTCGAGCAGGACGGTCCGGCGGGTGAGGTCCGGCTCCTCCCCCGCCGGCACGCCGGGCATCCGCCGCGCCAGCGCGGCGTGCAGCTCGCGCGGCGCGATGACCGCGAGGCGGCCCTCCTCGGGCTGCTCGGCGGCGACGGCCCCGGCGACGGCCGCCGGCAGGTCGTCGGCGTACCGGGCCCAGGGCCGTACACCCGTGGCGCGGATCGACTCGGGCGGCTCGAAGCCGGGCCGCTCGGCGCGCAGCACCGCCGCGGCCACGTCCATGATCTCGGCGGGGGTGCGGTAGTTGACGCCGAGGCGGGTGTGCTCCCAGCGGTCCTGGACGTACGGCGCCAGGATCCCCGACCAGGAGCCGACGCCCTCCTCCTGCGAGGTCTGCGCCGGGTCGCCGACCAGGGTGAAGGAGCGCGTGGGGCAGCGCCGCATCAGCAGGCGCCACGCCATCGGCGACAGCTCCTGCGCCTCGTCCACGATGATGTGGCCGAAGGCCCAGGTGCGGTCGGCGGCGGCCCGCTCGGCCGCGCTGCGGTGGTCGGCCTCCTCCTGGCGCTCGGCCATCCGCTCCGCGTCGATGATGTCGTGCGCGGAGAGCACCTCGGAGGCGTCGGCGTCCGCCTCCTCCTTGTCCTCGAACTCGTAGGTACGGGAGGCGTACGACACGTCGAGCACGCCCTGCGCGAACGCGATGCGCTCCAGGCGGTCCGCCTCGGCGGCGTCGCGCAGCGCCCGGTCGTCCTCGCCGAGCAGCTCGGCCGCCTCGTCGAGCAGCGGCACGTCGGCGGGGGTCCACGCCGCCGCCCGCGACCGGCGGACGGCGGCGGCGTCCTCGTCGCTGAGGTGGGTGGGGTCGGCGAGGAAGTCGGCGACGAGCCGCTGCGGCGTCAGCACGGGCCACAGCTCGTCGATGACGGCCCAGACCTCGCGGTTCTGGCCGAGCTCGTCGCGGATCTGGGTGATGTCGCTCGGGTCGAGCAGATTGGCGCCGTCGTACGGGTCGGTGCCGACGCGCTCCACGACCATGTCGGTGAGGGCGCCCAGCAGCTCGCCCTCGAAGTGTTCGCGGGCCTCGTTGTGCGGCAGGCCCAGCGCGCGCGTCCGGTCCCGGGCGACGCGGGCGAGGCCCTCGTCCAGGAGCAGCACGTCGCGGTCGTGCTCGATGGCGATCACGGGATCGGGCAGCGTCTGCCGGTCGGCGACGACCTTCTCCAGCACCTCGGCCATCTCGATACGCCCCTTCACCACCGCCGCCTCGGGGGTGTCGGTGCCGGTGGCATGGATCCCCGGATACAGCTCGCCCTGGGTCGCGAGCAGCACGCCCGTCTCACCCAGGGCGGGGAGCACCTCGCCGATGTAGGCAAGGAAGGCCGGGTTGGGGCCGACGATCAGCACGGCCCGCTTGGCCAGCAGTTCGCGGTACTCGTACAGCAGGAAGGCGGCCCGGTGCAGGGCGACCGCCGTCTTGCCCGTGCCGGGTCCGCCCTCGACGACCAGGACGCCGCGGTGCGGGGCGCGGATGACGCGGTCCTGTTCGGCCTGGATCGTCTGGACGATGTCGCCCATCCGGCCGGTGCGCGCGGAGTTCAGGGCGGCGAGGAGGACGGCGTCGCCGTTGTGGTCCTCGTAACCGGTGCGTTCGGTGTCGTCCAGGTCGAGGATCTCGTCGTGCAGGGCGGTGACCGCGCGCCCCTCGGTGGTCAGGTGCCGGCGCCGGCGCAGCCCCATCGGGGTGTGTCCGGTGGCGAGATAGAAGGGCCGCGCGACCGGCGCGCGCCAGTCGATGAGCAGGGGCGTGCGCTCCGCGTCGTCGGCCCGGACGCCGATCCGGCCGATGTGGTGGTGGCCGCCCCGGGCCAGGTCGATCCGGCCGAAGCACAGGGAGCCGTCGACGGCGTTGAGCGCGGCGAGCAGTCCGGAGCGTTCGGCGACCACCACGTCGCGCTCCAGCCGGGCCTGCAGTCCGTTGCCCACCGGAGCGAGCGCTCCGGCCAGGGAGTCAGCGGCCACCCCGCGCAGGACGTCGACGCGCTCGTAGAGCCGGTCGATGAATTCCTGCTCATCCCGCAATTCCTGGTTTGACAATTCCACTCCTGCCCCTATATACTGTGATCAGTGACTTGTTCTGCGATTTCCCACGGAAAGAAGTCATGAAGGCTCCAATATACGCAGCCGAACCCTTCCCCGCAATTGCGGTGAGGGGTTTTTTCTTTGTACCGGCAGAGCACCTGACTCGCGCACCGCGCCTGACCGGCGTAGGGGTGGAGTCAGGGGGATTCGGATCGGCCGAGGAGCGAACACCATGCCGAGGGCGCAGATCAAGGACGAGAAGACCTACCGGGCGCTGCGCCGCGAGGGCGCGGGCAAGGAGAAGGCGGCCCGGATCGCCAACAAGGCCGCCGCCACCTCCCGCAAGGCCGTCGGCCGTGCGGGCGGCCAGGCGGGGAAGTACGAGGAGCAGACCAAGGAGCAGCTCTACGCCCAGGCCAAGAAGATCGGCATCGAGGGCCGGTCGCACATGACGAAGGCGGAGCTCATCACGGCGCTACGGAATCGGTGACCCGCCGTTCGGCCCTGCGGGCGACCGGTCCGATCGACAGCGCCGCCAGCAGGAAGAGACCGCCGAGCACCAGCCAGCCCGCGGTGCCCCAGCCGATGAGCAGCGTCGTCATCACCACCGGGCCGAGCATCCGGGCGATCTGCGGGCCCATCCCGAAGAAGCCCTGGTACTGCCCCTGCTTGCCGTCGCGGGCCAGACCGAAGCCGAGTTCCCAGGCGCCGGCGCCGTGCATCATCTCGCCGAACACCTGGATGAGGGCGGCCACCACCAGCACCCCGACGGCGACGGCGGCCCCGGTCGAGAACCCGGACAGGGCGTAGACCCCGCAGGCGGCCAGCAGGACCCAGCCGGCGCGGGCGGTGGTCCGTACGGCGGTGGGCAGGCCGGTGACCTGGCGGGCCACGCGGACCTGGAAGGCGACGACGCTCAGCATGTTGAGCACCAGCACGACCGCGGCCATCGGGGCGGGCGCGTCCGACCGCTCCACGATCCACAGTGGGAGGCCGAGGCTGAGCAGCGGCATGTTGAGGTACAGGATCGCGTTGAGGACGGTCAGCAGCGCGTACGGACGGTCGCGCAGGACCTCCAGCCGCGGTCCGCCGCCGGGCTCCGCCGGCGCGGGCGGCACCTCGGGGAGGCGGCCGAGAACGAGCGCGGCGAGCAGGAACGTGACGGCGTCGACGGCGAAGACGACGAGATACGCGGGTTCGCTGTCGAGGGCGAGCGCCACACCGCCGAGGCCGGCGCCCAGCGCCAGCCCGCCGTTGAGCGTGGACTGCAACTGGGCCCGCACCCGGGTGCGTTCATCCGCGTCGACCAGGCCCGCCAGCAGTGCCTGCCGGGCCGAGGTGAGGCCGCCCTGACAGCAGGCGTACAGGCAGAACATCAGCACGAAGAGCGGATACGAGCGCACCACGAGGAACGCCAGCAGGGCGCTGGCGGTGCACACGGCCAGCAGCCGCGCGGTGCGCCGCGGCCCCCACCGGTCGGCGAGGTGGCCGAGCGGCACGCCGGCCAGCATGCCCACGCACCAGCCGATGGTCAGGGCCAGGCCGACGCGGGTGGCGGACAGGCCGACTATTCGGGTGAAGAACAGCGCCGAGGTGGCGTAGAAGGCACCGTCGCCCAGGGAGTTGGCGAGCTGGGCCTGCGCGAGCACGCGCGGCGGTCCGGGCTGGGGCAGGATCCTGGGCACGCGGGCTCCTCGGCGATCGGGGCGGGTGCGGAGTGTGCCGTTCAGTCAACCACCCTGTCGATGCCCGTAGAAGGGCCAATCACGGGGGATCGAGCTGGGCCACCGCCCGGTCGGCCCCGGGCTGCTGACCGCGCTCCGCGGGGATGGTCCGGGCTCGCCGGGCGTCGGCCTACGCCGACGCCAGGTCGAGGACCGCCGCGAGCGGGCTGCTGTTACGCCCCTTGCGGCGCCGTACGTGGCCGCGCCACCCGGCGCAGAGCGCGACGAGCGTCCAGCCCACCGCGCCGCCGACGAGATGGCCGCGCTCCTCCGCCGGGTCGACGTCCCGGGAGTCCTCCGGCTCCACCACGCCCTCGGGGTCCACGACCACCGCGAGCCGGTCGCCGCTGCGGTACGGCGGGTTGCTGCCCTGGTACACGAAGTCCTGGTCCAGCCGGCGGCCGTCCTCGGTCACCATGCTGAAGGCGTTGTGGTTGCCGGAGGTGGCCTCCTCGTCGACCGTGAGCACCACCCGCTCGGTCACCCCGCGCTGCTCCAGTGCCGCCTCCGGCGCGAACTGCACGGCCCCGATCAGCACGAACGCCCCCGGCGCGATCGACAGCAGGGCCAGCCACGCCGCCCGGTGCAGCAGCGCCACACCGGTGGCGAAGCCGATGCCGAGGGCCACGCCCACGAAGATCGGCACCCAGACGTGGCCGAGGGCGACGTAGGAGACACCCGCGATCGCCGCGGTGATCAGCCACGCGAGGAGCACGAGTATCAGGGTGCGGCGGGTCGACCGCCAGGCGGAGGGCGGCTGCGAAGGGTTGGTCACCGGGGCAGCATAGGGCGCCCGCCTGCGCGTTCGACGGGCGGTCCCGGAAATCCGGTCACCCTCGTTCGGCGGCGACCTGTTCCCGTACGCGCGGAACGACCTCCTCCGCGAACCGCCGCAGCTGGGTGTCGAGTTCGCCCGCGTCGTCGGGGAGGTAGAGGAAGGTGTCCATGCCGTAGCCGACGGCCAGGTCGGTCAGCTCGTCCGCCCACTGCTCCACCGGTCCCTTGAGGAAGCCCTCGGACGGGCCGGAGGTGATGGAGCCGGACAGGTTGTACAGCCGGCGGATCGCCGCCGGGTCACGGCCCGCGGCCGTCGCCGCGTCGTCGATGCGGGCGTTCAGCTCCGGCAGCCGCTCGGGCGGCGCCCACGGCGAGGACGGCAGCCACCCGTCGGCGACCCGCCCGGTGAGGGCGAGGGTGCGCGGGCCGCCGACGCCCAGCCAGATCTCCACCGGGTGTGCCGGGACGGGCCCGGAGTGCGCGCCGCGCAGGGCGTAGTGCTTCCCCTCGAAGCGCAGCCCCCGCTCCCCGCTCCACACCTTCCGGATGACCTCGATCGCCTCCGTCAGGGCGTCGACCGCCTCGCCCGGAGTGCGGCGCTCACCCCCGTACGCCTCGATGGCCTCCCAGAACGCGCCCGCGCCCAGCCCCAGCTCGGCGCGCCCGCCGCTGAGGACGTCGAGGCTGGCGACGGACTTCGCCAGGACCGCGGGCGGGCGCAGGGGCAGGCTCGCGACGTCGGGGAAGACCCGGGCCCGGGTGGTCACGGCGGCGAGCATGCTGAGCAGGGTCCACGTGTCCACGTACCGGCGCTGGTACGGATGGTCCTGGACGCCGATGAGGTCCAGCCCCAGCCGGTCGGCGGTGCGGCCGGTCTCGAGCAGGGGATCCGCGGCGTTCGGGACGAGGTTGAAGCCGAACTCCAGGGGCCTGCCGTAGTCGCTCATGATCAGGTCAACAGCGACTCCAGTGCGAAGATTCCGTAGCCGAAGCCGTCGGCGGCGACCGTCCCGTCCGCGCCGAGCGTGACACCGCTCGCCTCCAGCGGCGTCCCCGCGTACGCCTGGGCGGTGGCGGGCTCGCGGCGCGGGTTCACGACGACGAGGTAGCGCCCGCCCCGGACGTACACGAGCGGATACCCGCTGTGCAGCACCTCCACCGAGCCGGCGCCGCCGCTGCCCAGCCCGGGGGTGGACCGGCGCAGGGCGATCAGGCGGCGCACCAGGTGCAGCAGCGAGCCCTCGTCGGCACGCTGGGCGGCCACCGTGGGGCGCCCGGGGTCGGGGTCGACGGGGAGGTAGAGGCGGTCGGCGGCGGCGGTGGAGAAGCCGGCGTTCGGGCCGCCGTTCCACTGCATGGGGGTGCGCGAGCCGGCGCGGTTGTAGCGGGGGCCGAGGACGCTGCCCTCGTGGTCGGGCAGGCCGTCGACGTAGCGCATGCCGATCTCGTCGCCGTAATAGATCGCCGGGAGCGTGGGCCAGGTGAGCTGGAAGGCGAACGCCGCGGGGAGTTCGGCGGCGGTGCGTGGGCCGGTGGCGAGGCGGGAGAAGTCGTGGTTGGCGGTGGGCAGCGCGAGGAAGCCGGCGTCGCCGACGGCCTCGGCGGCGGTGCGCCAGCCTTCGGTGAAGGTGTCCGGGCTGCCGGTGCCCTCGGCGGAGAAGTAGGCGAGCGGCGGCTCCCAGTCCTCGCGCTCGGTGCCGCCGTTGTACCAGAGGGAGCGCAGGATGCCGCCGTCCGCGGGTCCGCCGAAGTGCAGCAGGAAGTCGGCGTGGAATCCGGCGGGGACGGAGGTGGCGGGATCGCCCCACTCGGCCAGCAGCGCGGCCTTCGGATGGGCGGTGTCCAGCCAGCGGCGCAGCTGGGTCCACAGCTTCCCGGTCTCGGTGTGGCCGGGGTCGTCCTTGACCAGGGAGGCGGCCATGTCGACGCGGAAGCCGGACAGGCCGAGGGAGAGCCAGTGGTCCATGATCTCGCGCAGCGCCTGCCGGTTGGCGCGCGGGCCGTCGGCGTCGACGGGGAGCCGCCAGGGCTCGTCGGGGCGGGGGCGGGCGTAGCCGAAGTTGAGGGCGGGCTGGCTGTCGAAGAAGTTCGGCAGATAGCAGCCCTTGCGGCGGCCGGGCGAGGGTACGAAGCCCGGCCGCACCTCACGGGACCAGATGTAGCGCTGGTCGTCCGGATCGTCGGCGGAGTGCTGGAACCAGGGGTGCCGGTCGGAGGTGTGCCCGGCGACCAGGTCGAGCAGGACGCGGATGCCGTACCGGCCGGCGCTGTCGACGAGCTTGGCCAGATCGTCGTCGGTGCCGTAGCGCGGTGCGACGTGGAGGTAGTCGGCGACGTCGTAGCCGGCGTCCCGGAACGGCGAGACGAAGCAGGGGTTGAGCCAGACGGTGTTCACGCCGAGCCAGGCCAGATGGTCCAGATGCTGTTCGACACCGGCGAAGTCGCCGATGCCGTCGCCGTTCGAGTCGGCGAAGCTCTGGGGGTAGATCTGGTAGAGGACGGCGTCGGCCAGCCAGTCGGTGGCGGGGCGGTTGTCCATGAAGCGGGGAGACCTTTCGGGTCGGCGGTGCGCCTCGGGTGCTGCGGCTAGCCTGCCCCGGCCGCGGGCCGGGTCAACGCGCCTTCGCCAGCTCGGCGTACAGCTCCGGCCCCGTCCAGGTGCGCGGTGCGGCCTCCGCCTCGTGGACCAGCCCGGCCAGCCGGGCGTTGGCCGGGGCGCGCAGTCCGTGCGCGGCGGCGAGTGCGACGATCTCGCCCTGCAGGCTGTCGATCTCGGTGGCGCGTCCGCGCTGCAGGTCCTCCCACATCGAGGAGCGGGCGTGCGCGTCGATCCGCAGGGAGGCGGCGGCCACGCGGCGGAAGAGGGCGTCGGGCAGCCCGAGGACGTACGGGGTGACCCCGGGCTTCGTGGGACCGAGCCAGGCGGGCCGGACGCCGGCGGCGCGGTAGGCGGCGAGGGCCTCGCGCTGGCACAGGGCAAGGCAGCGGCGGTACGCGCGCCGGGCGAGCTCGTCGCGCAGCGGGAGGCCGGAGAGGGCGTTGACCGCGTTGTTGAGGTTCATGAGCAGTTTGGCGTGCTGGACCTCCGTCATGTCCGGGCGCGGCTCGATGGCCAGGCCCGCCTCGCGGCAGGCCCGGGTCAGTTCCTCGTCCGGTTCGGTCATCAGCCTGCCCGGCATGCCCTGGTGGACGGTGCCGGGCTCGGACTGCACGACGTTGTACGGCACCATCCCGGCCAGCACCGTGTGGCCGGGGAGGGCGGCGCGGAGGGTGGCGGGGTTGTGCAGGCCGTTCTGGAAGCTGACGACGACGGCATCCGGCTTCAGATGCGGGGCGAGGTCCTTGGCGGCGGCCTCGGTGGCGGCGGTCTTGACGGTGACGAGCACGTAGTCGGCGCCGGCGGCGGCCTCGGGTGAGGTGGCGAGCGTGAGGTCCTCGGGGGCGAGACGTCGGGGCGGCTTGACGGAGGTGCTGAGGGTGAGCCCCCGCTCGCGCAGGACGTCCATGGCGGCGGGGCGGCCGATGAGCGTCACGTCGTAGCCGGCGGCGGTGAGGTGGCCGCCGAGGTGGCAGCCGATGCTGCCGGCGCCGAGGACGGCGAAGCGGGGGGTGGGCATGGGGGCTCCTGCGGTGGGGGCTCGGGTCCGGGCTCAGCATGCCGCAGGCCGCGCGGGTCTGACCAGGGCGGGCGCGCCCTCGGCGGCACAGGCGGAAGCGCCCTCGGCGGCACCGGCCGGCGCGCCGCGGGCCCATACGGATGCGGCCCCGCGTCCCGCCAGGTCCCGTTGCAGAAGTCCAAGTGCGCACCCCTTCCCATCCAATGCCCGGCTGTGCGCGGTCGTGTTAGAAATCGCCGACCTACGATCAAGAACCAGCAACGCCGTCCGCCTCGGACGGCATTGGGGAGACCGCATGCGCACCTCACGCACCCTGGCGGCGCTGATCGCCGCCGCCTCGCTCCCGCTGCTTCCGGCGCTCGCCGGCCCCGCGGCGGCGGCCGACGGCACGACGTACTACGTCGACTGCCGCGGCGGCTCCGACGGCGCGGCCGGCACGTCCGCCGGCGACGCCTGGCGGACGCTGGGCCGGGCGAACTCCGTCGTGCTCGGCCCCGGCGACCGCGTGCTGTTCCGCCGCGGCACCGCCTGCACCGGCACCTTCGCCCCGCAGGGCTCCGGCGCGCCCGGCGCGCCCGTGGCGGCGGGGGCGTACGGGTCGGGCGCCAAGCCGAAGATCAAGGGCGCCGGGGCGCGGGCGGCGGTGCTGCTGGAGAACGTGCAGCACTGGGAGCTGCGCGACCTCGACGTCTCGAACAGCGGCGCCCCGACCACGACCGACCGCCGCTCGGGCGTGCTGGTGCGGCTCACGGACTTCGGCACCGGCTCGCACTACGTGGTCGACGGCGTGGACGTGCACGACGTCAACGGCGCCGACTTCAAGGACCCGGACCCCTCGGGCGGCATCCTGTTCGTCGTCCGCGGTACGGCCACCCCCACCCGCTTCGACGGGATCACGGTCACCGACTCCACGGTCAGGCACGTCGACCGCACGGGCATGGGCACCGCCTCCAGCTGGGGCAAGCGCCCCGAGCACCCCAACAGCAGTGCGCCCGGCTGGGCGCCGAACACGGACATCCGCTTCGAGCGCAACACCCTCGAGGACCTCGGCGGCGACGGCATCGTGCTGCAGCACGGCACGGACGCCCTGGTCCAGCACAACCTGGTCGACGGCTTCAACATGCGCTCGGCCGGCTACAACGCGGGCATCTGGGCCTGGAACTTCGACCGGGCGCTCTACCAGTTCAACGAGGTCACCGGCGGCCACGGCACCCGCGACTCGCAGGCGTTCGACTTCGACGGCGGCAACAACGGCAACGTCTACCAGTACAACTACAGCCACGACAACGAGGGCGGCTTCCTGCTGGTCTGCAACGGCGCCGGCATGACGACGAGCAACAACGTCTTCCGCTACAACGTCAGCGTCGACGACCGCAACACGGCGAGCCCGTACGGCGTGATCGCGGTCGTCTGCGGGCCGTCGGCCAACACCCAGGTCTACAACAACACGATCGTCGCCAACGAGCCCGGCTACGCGATGGTCAGCACCAACAACGCCGGCGGCGTCACCTTCCGCAACAACGTCTTCGCCTCCGCCGTCCCCGGCGGTCTGCCGATCAAGGACTCCGCCAACACCTACGCGAACAACCTCTACTGGGGCGTCACCGGCATCCCCGCGGGCGACACCGCGGCCGTCGTGGCCGATCCCCGGCTCGCGGACGCCACCCCGGACTCCCCGCAGGGCCTGCGGCTGCGCACCGGGTCCCCGGCGCTGGGCGCGGGCACCGTGATCGACGGCGCGGGCGACCGCGACTACTACGGCAACCCCCTGGCCGTACCGCCGAACATCGGCGCGTACCAGGGCGGCGGCGTGCGCTGACCGTGCGAGGCTGGTGGCATGACGCGCACCGTGTACTACACCGCCACCAGCCTCGACGGTTTCCTCGCCGACGAGCACAACTCGCTCGACTGGCTGTTCGCCGTCGACCGGGAGGGCGAGGACTCGTTCCCCGGGTTCATGTCGCGGGTGGGGGCGTTCGCCATGGGCTCCACGACGTACGAGTGGGTCCTCGCGTACGAGAAGGTGCTGGAGCACCCGGAGAAGTGGGCGAAGTGGTACGGCGACACCCCGTTCTGGGTCTTCACCACCCGTGACCTGCCGGCCGTCCCCGGGGCGAACGTCCACTTCGTCCGGGGCGACGTGCGGCCCGTGCACGAGGAGATGACGGCGGCCGCCGCCGGGAAGGACATCTGGCTCGTCGGCGGCGGCGAACTGGTCGGCGCGTTCGCGGACGCGGGCCTGCTGGACGAGCTGATCGTCGGCGTCACCCCGGTGACACTCGGCGCGGGCGCCCCGCTCCTCCCCCGCCGCCTGACGACGGACCGGCTGCGCCTGCGGGAGGTCGAGCGGCAGGGGCAGATGGTGCAGCTCAGCTACGAGGTGCGGCAGCCGGGGAGCTGAGGGGCGCCGGTCACCACTGGCCGATCAGCTGCGTCTCGGGTTCGAGCCGGTGCCACATCGCCGTGAGACGGGTGAGGCGTTCCGGGGCGGCGATGCCGTGCACGGCCGCCACCTTGCCGTCGGCGACCTCGAAGGCCACCGCGCCCACGACCTGGTCCTCACGTACGGCGAGCACGGCGGGCCGGCCGTTGACCCGCGCGATGTGGATCGCCGGTGAGCCGCCGGCCAGGCGGCGCCTCCCGGGCGAGGGCCTGAAGGCGGTCCGCATCATGGCGGCGATGCGCTCGGGGGTGTCGTAGCGCCACAGCGCACGGGCCGTGCCCGCGCCGTCGGAGACCGCGGTCGCGTCGTCGGTGAGCAGCGCCACCAGGCGTTCCGTCCGGCCCGAGTTCGCGGCGGCGAGGAACTCCTCCAGGACCTTGCGCGCCGACTCCGGGTCGACCTCGCCGCCGCGCCGGGCGGCGGCGACCCGGCGCCGGGCCCGGTGCAGATGCTGCTGGCTCGCGGACTCCGAGATGTCGAGGATCCCGGCGATCTCGGCGTGGGGGTACGAGAAGACCTCTCGCAGGACGTAGACGGCCCGTTCGACCGGCGCGAGGCGCTCCATCAGGGTGAGGACGGCGATCGACACCGATTCGCGCTGCTCGAAGGTCTCGGCCGGGCCGAGCATCGGGTCGCCGTCGAGGAGCGGTTCGGGCAGCCAGGCGCCGGCCGCGCGTTCGCGGCGCGCCGGGGCCGAACGGAGCCGGTCCAGGCACAGGTTGGTGACGACCTTGGCCAGCCACGCCTCCGGCACCTCGATCCGCGCCCGGTCGGCGGCGTGCCAGCGCAGGTAGGCGTCCTGTACGACGTCCTCGGCGTCGGACGCCGAGCCGAGCAGCCGGTACGCCAGCGAGGCCAGCCGGGCCCGGCCGGTCTCGAAGCGGTCTGTGGCGGTGCTGTCCATGCGCAGGACCTTATGCGGCGGCCTTCCCGGGCGCGACCGCGGCACCGGTTGCTCCGGTTACTCCGGTTGTCGTGGCGGTGCCGGCGACGGTCAGGCGGAGCTTGCGCTTCGGCATGCCGAAGGTCGGGTGCGAGACGGCCCACAGACTGCCCTGCAGGACGCCCGTCTTCATCCAGGCGGCCCGCCGGCCGCCCACGAACCGGGACTTCGCCCGCGCCTCGCGGTCGACCGTCTGCAGGATCCCGTCGTACCGTCCGAGGCTGATGTGGTTGCCGAAGTAGGTCTTCCTGACGTGCGGAACCCGCCGCCCGGTCAGCCGGGCCACGATCGCTTCCATCGCCTGCTTGTTGGTGTGTCCCGCCGAGGCGCAGGACATGGGCAGCGGCCGGCCGTTGTCCCCGAGCGCGTACGCGCTGTCGCCCGCGGCGTAGACGTCCGGGTGGGAGACCGAGCGCATGGAGTCGTCGACGACGATCCGGCCCGCCTCGGTGACCTCGAGACCGGCGGCGGCCGCGAGGGGGTCGACGGAGAACCCGGCCGTCCACACGGTCGCGTCGGCAGGGAAGGAGGTGCCGTCCGCGCCGAGGGCGTGCGCCGCCCGGACGGCTGCGATACCGGTGCGCTCATGGACGGTGATGCCCAGCCGGTCGAAGGACTCGCGCAGGTGGTCCCGGGCGCCCGGGGAGAGCCACGCCCCCAGTTCACCGCGGGCGGCGAGCGACACGGACAGACCGGGGCGCGACTCCGCGATCTCGGCGGCGGTCTCGATGCCGGTCAGGCCCTCGCCGACGACCAGCACACTGCCGGATCCGCGCAGGCTGTCCAGGTGCGCGCGCAGCCGCAGCGCGGACGGACGGCCCGCGACGTTGAACGCGTGCTCCGCCGCACCGGGGACGCCGTGGTCGGCGACCCGGCTGCCCAGCGCGTACAGCAGGGTGTCGTACCCGAGCTCATCGACGCCGTCCTCGCCGGTCACGGAGACGGTCCTGCGCTCCGGGTGCACCGCCGTGACACGCGCCAGCCGCAACCGGATCCCGGTGCCCGCGAACACCTCGGCGAGCGGCGGGGCCGCGACGTCCCGGCCGGCCGCGAACTGGTGCATGCGCATCCGCTGCACGAAGAGCGACCCGGCGTTGACGACGGTGATCTCGGCGTCGGCGGGCGAGAGGCGGCGGGCCAGGTTCCCGGCGGCGAAGGCCCCGGCGTAACCGGCGCCGAGGACGAGGATGCGGTGCTTCATGGTGGGGCTCCTGTCTGAATCTCTTGCCCCTTGAACGGGACAGGGCGGCGATCCCTGACAGGAGCCCCGTGTGAGCTGGGTCACCGGGCGCGGTGACCCGGCTGACCGGGCGCTCATCCCGCCCGACGCGCCGCCTGCCACTCCGGGGCGAGGACCGCCCAGATCTGCTTGTCGTAGCGGGTCCCCTCGAAGGGCCACGCCTCGCGCCGTACGCCCTCCAGCGTCATCCCGAGCCGCTTGGCCACCGCGGAGCTGCGGTCGTTGTCGGCGCGGCAATGCCACTCGGCTCGGTGCAGGCCGCGTTCGGTCAGCGCCCAGTCCACCAGGGCGGTGGACGCCTTCGTCACCATGCCCCTCCCCTCCGCCGCGGGCTCCAGCCAGCAGCCCACCTCGCAGCAGCCGAAGGCCGCGTCGAAGGCCGTGAACATCACGCCGCCGACCAGCGTGTCCGCCAGCCAGATGCCGTACAGGCGGCCGCCGTCCCCGGCCTGGCGGTCGGCGTAGCGGCGCAGGGTGGCCCGCGCCCCGTCCACGTCGGTGGTGACGAAGCCCGCCCCTACCCATGGGCGTATGTGCTCACGGGCGCGGTCCAGATGGGCGGCGAACTCCTCGGCGTGCCAGACCTCCAGCGGACGCAGGCGCGCGTCGGCGGTCAGCGAAAGCGAAAACATCCAGACCCCTCATTCACACAACGCTTGTTATGGATATGTACCCTAGCACCATGCCACGTACCAAGGGCGATCATGAAGCCCGCCGCCGCGACGTCTCGGAGGCGGTGTGGCGGGTGCTGGCCGAGCGCGGCTTCGGCGGGCTGACCATGCGCGCCGTCGCCGCCGAGCTGGGCGCCACCACGGGTCTGCTCACGCACTACTTCCCGGCCAAGCGGGACCTGGTCGCCTACGCCCTCGACCTCCTCGCCGAGCGCACCCGGGCCCGCCCCCGCCGCACCGCCGCGCCGGGGCTCGCCGCCCTGCGCGCTTCCCTGCTCGACGTACTGCCCCTGACGGAGGAGGCCACCGCGAGCAACCGCATCTGGGTGTCGTCCTGGGACACCGCGCTGGCCGACCCGGAGCTGAGCCGCGGCCACGCCCGCCGGTACGCGGACGGGCGCGACCGGTTGCGCGAAGCGGTCGCCGCGGCGCAGGAGCTGGGCGAACTCCCGGCGGGTGACCCGGACGAGGTGGCGGCGGGAGCGCAGTCCTTCGCCCTCGGCGTGGTCGTACAGGCGCTGCTCGATCCCGGCGCGTTCCCGCCCGAGCGGCAGACGCGGCTGCTGGACGACTATCTGGCGGCCCTGGCGGCGTCCGGTCGGCGCAACGGCCGTCCGTCCGCCGACGCGAGCGGCGACACATGATCGTGTCCGGGCGGCGGGCTGGCTAGGCTCGGCTTCCATGACGACCGCACCGAAGCCGCAGTCCCGTCCCGACGACATCGCCCATCTGCTCGTACGCTGTCTGGAAGCCGAGGGCGTGACCCATGTGTTCGGGGTGCCGGGCGAGGAGAACATCCGCTTCGTCGACGCCCTGAACGCCTCCGACTCCGTCCGGTACGTCCTGGTGCGGCACGAGCAGGGCGCGTCGTTCATGGCGGAGATATACGGGCGTATCACGGGGCGGGCCGGCGTGTGCTCGGCGACGCTCGGGCCGGGCGCGATCAACCTCCTGCTGGGCACCGCGGACGCGCAGACCAACAGCACGCCCCTGGTGGCGATCGCCGCCCAGGGCGGGCTGGACCGGGTGCACAAGGAGTCGCACCAGGTCATCGATCTGACCGCGATGTTCGCGCCGGTCACCCAGTGGTCGCGGCAGGTGATGAGCCCGGGCGCGGTGCCGGAGATGGTGCGCCAGGCGTTCAAGACCGCCGAGAGCGAGCGGCCCGGGGCGGTGTTCCTGGCCGTTCCGGAGGACATCGAGGCGGCCGTGCCGGCCACCCCGCTCGCCCCGCTGCCCATCAACCGGGCGCGTCCCGAAGCCCCCTCCCCCGCCCAGCTCGTGCGCGCCGCCGAGGTGCTCGCGGCGGCGGAGCGGCCGGTGGTGCTGGCCGGGCACGGCGCGGCGCGGTCGGATTCCGCGGCGGCGCTGCTCCGCTTCGCGGAGAAGCTGAACGTGCCGGTGGCGACGACCTTCCACGGCAAGGGCGTCTTCCCGGACGACCATCCGAACGCGCTGGGCGCGGTCGGCTTCATGCGGCACGACTACACCAACTTCGGCTTCGACCGGGCGGACGTGCTGATCTGCGTCGGCTACGAGCTGCAGGAGTTCGACCCGGTCAAGATCAACCCGCGGGGCGACAAGCAGATCCTGCACCTCCACCACTTCCCCGCCGAGGTGGACTCCCACTACCCGGTGGCGGTGGGCCTCACCGGTGACCCCGCCCAGTCGCTGGACGCTCTCGCGGCGTCCGTGGACCGCACCTTCTCCGGGGCGGACGGCGCCTGCCCGATCCGCGAGCTGCTCGCCGAGGAGCTGGCGGGCGGCCGCCGGGACGACTCCTTCCCCCTCGCGCCCGAGCGCGTCGTGGCCGACGTCCGCGAGGCGCTGGGCCGCGAGGACATCGTGCTGGCGGACACGGGCGCGGGGAAGATGTGGATGGCGCGCCTGTACCCGACGTACGAGCCCAACACCTGCCTGCTCTCCAACGGCCTGTCCACGATGGGCTTCGCGGTGCCCGGGGCGATCGGCGCGCACCTCGCCCGCCCCGGCCGCCGGGTGCTCGCGATGACCGGGGACGGGGCGTTCCTGATGAACTCCCAGGAGCTCGAGACGGCCGTGCGCGAGCACATCCCGATGACGGTGCTGGTGCTCGTGGACGACGAGTACGGCCTGATCACCTGGAAGATGGAGCTGGAGCTGGGCCGGCACGCGCACACCCGGTTCGGCAATCCGGACCTGGTGGCGTACGCCGAGAGCTTCGGCGCCCGCGGACACGCCGTGAAGTCCGCGGACGAGCTGCTGCCCACGCTCCGCTCCGCCCTCGACCACGACGGCGTGGACGTGATCGCGTGCCCCGTGGACTACGCCGCGAACCTGCGGCTCACGGAGCGGCTGGGGAGCGTGCAGGAGCCGTTCTGAGCGGGCGGTGCGGGGTTACGCCGTAGCGCGACCCGGCCCTACGGCGTCACGTCGTCGTGGGCCGGGTAGCGGACGCCGATCGCGGCGCGGACCGCGTCGAGGGTGTCCATCACATCGAGCGTGGACTGCCAGGGCACGAGCGGTGATTCGAGCAGTCCCTCGCGCACGCAGCGGCCGGCCTCCTCGATCTCGTGGACGTAACCCAGCCCCTGGTGCGGGACGTCGATCCGCTCCGGCTCGGCGTCCCGGCGGCGCAGGACGAATCCGTCGGGGCGGAAGAACGGGCTGTCCAGGGTGATCGTGCCCTCGGTGCCGCCGATGACCGCGACGCAGGGCGTGCGGGTCTCCAGACTGCAGCCGAGGGTGGCCACGGCGCCCGACTCGTAGCCGAGCAGGATGCCGGTGTTGGCGTCGACGCCCTCCGGGGTCAGCTTGGCCGTGGCCTGCACGGTCGCGGGGGCGCCGAGGAAGAGCTGTGCCACGGAGACGGGGTACACGCCGAGGTCCAGCAGGGCGCCGCCGCCAAGCTCCGGGTCGCGCAGCCGGTGGTCGGGGGCGAAGGGGCCGGCCAGCCCGAAGTCCGCCTGGACGCTGCGCGGCTCGCCGATGGCACCCTCGGCCACCAGCTCCTTCGCACGGAGTACGGCGGGGTTGGTGTACATCCACATCGCCTCCATCAGGAAGCGCTTCGCCTCGCGGGCCTGGTCGATCAGGGCGCGGGCCTCGATGGCGTTGATGGTGAACGCCTTCTCGCAGAGCACCGCCTTGCCCGCCGCCAGCGCCGCGGCGGTCGCCGTGCGGTGGGCGTGGTGCGGGGTGGCCACGTACACGATGTCCACGTCGGGGTCCGCCACCAGCTCGGCCCAGCTCCCGTGGGCGCGCGGGATGCCGTGCCGCTCCGCGAACGCCTGCGCGGCCTCACGCGTCCGCGACCCCACGGCCACGGCCGCGGCCCCGTCGGTGACGGCGAGGTCCTGCGCGAAGGCGTCGGCGATGCCGCCGGTGGAGATGATGCCCCATCTGATCGTCTCGGTCATGCGGGTGAATCTACGTCGGGGGCGGGGCGGGCGCCAAGGCGATACGGCGGCGGCCCCGGTCGACCTCGGTGAGCGTCACGGCGATCCGGTCACCGACCACGAGGGCCTCGCCGCCGGCGTGGGCCACGGGGTGCCCGCCCGCGTCGGCGGACTCGTCCACGGGGTCGCCGCCCTCTCCCCGCAAGATCCCTTCCACGCCGTGCGCGACGCGTACGAACGCACCGACCGGCGTCAGCCTGGTGACGGTTCCGGTCACGACGTCGCCCGGCAGGTGTGCCGCGCAGAAGGGGGCCCACGGGTCCGGCTGGAGGGCCTTCACCGACAGCTCGAGGCGCTCGAACTCGAAGTCCACGCTGAGGATCCTCGCCCTGATGCGGCGTCCCACCGGGGCCACGTCGTCCAGCGACTCCCAGTGCTCCCAGGACATCTCGGGCACCCGGAGGAAGCCCAGCCCCGCGCCCAGGGGATGGTCCAGGTCCACGTGGACGCCGATGTCGTCCAGACCCGTGGCGACGACGCCCGTGACGACGTCGCCCGGTCGCAGCGTGCACAGGTACGCGCGGCGGTCGTCTGCGGGGGTCGGGTTCGTACGCCAGCGGGCGCGCGGGACGCCGTCGGGGTCGGGGAGCACCGCCCGCAGCAGCGGGTGGCGGTCGCCGGGCAGCATCGGCACGACCGCGGCCGGGCCCGGCACCATCGCGCCGCCGCCGTGGTCGTCCAGCATCCACTCCTCGGCGAGGCGGATGCCCTCCCAGCCCGCGCCGTCGCGCCGCCGCGGCCAGACGAACAACTGCGGTCCGGGGTGACGGGCGATCGCCGCGCGCAGCTCCTCCCAGTCGTCCGTCGGCCCGGGCCACAGGGCCAGCCGGGCCCGGGGGGCGAGTCCGGCGCGTACGGCCTCCACATCGCCGGGAGCGGCCAGCACGTGCCAGCGGAAGCCCTTGTGGACGTACTGCTCCTCCAGCAGGAGCGTGGCGGCCGCGACAAGCTCGGTGACCTCGGCCCAGAACGCCTCGTCGGCGGGGCGCAGTTCGTCGACCGTGTCCAGGGCCGGGTCGTACGGCGAGCCGTCGACGTGCTCCGCGCCCAGGGCCTCGTCGCCGGGGCCGGCCGTCCCGACGTACACGCCGCACCGGTCGTCGACGTGGACGAAGAAGCCGTCCTCCGTCCGCAGCCGGCACCACGGACCCCGCCGCTCCAGCATGACGCGCAGCAACGCGAGCCCCGTGGCCACCGGTACGCGCATCCCGTCGTGGAACCCGGCCAGGCCGTCCGGCAGTTCCGCGGGCAGGCGCCCGCGCCACGGCACGCCGGTGTGGCGGAAGAAGCCGTCGACCATGGGGTTGTCGACGATCAGTTCGCGCACCCCCGCGCGCCCGGCGAGGCCGGCCACCGCGGCGACGACGGAGTCGGGACGGCCGGGGGCGATGCGCAAGATCACGCGGTCACCCTACGACGGCCGGCGCGGCGGCGATAGGCTCGCCCGCATGTCGCAGCGTGAGGCCATCGTGGCCGTCCTCCGCCAGAACGGCCGGGTGCTGGTGATCCGGCGCGGGCCCGAGTCCGGGCGGTCCGGGTACTGGGCGCCGCTCAGCGGGACGATCGAGCCGGGTGAGCGCCAGGAGGAGACCCTGGTCCGCGAGGTGCGCGAGGAGGTCGGCCTGGAGGTCACACCCGGCGCCAAGGTGTGGGAGTGCCCCACGGACGACGGGCGTTACGTCCTGCACTGGTGGACGGCCGACATCGTCTCCGGCACCCTCACCCCCGACCGCGGCGAGGTCAGCGAGGTGCGCTGGGTGACCGCGGCGGAGTACCTGCAGCTGGAGCCGACGTTCGAGGGCGACCGTCCGTTCTTCGAGCGGGTCCTGCCGACCCTGTGAACGGCCGCCCTCGCGAAACGGCCGTCAGGCCGGCGTGACCTGCGGGGGCTCGCCCTCCGTCGTCGCCAGGTCGATCACCGCGAACGCCGCGCCCTGCGGGTCGCTCACCGCGGCGAAGCGGCCGAACGGGGAGGACATCGGGCCGAAGTGGACCTGGCCGCCGTGCTTGGTGACCTTGGCCACCGCCTCGTCGCAGTCGTCGACGCCGAAGTAGACGTTGATGTACGGCGGGACCTCCGGCGGGAAGTCGGCCGTCATCTTGAAGCGGCCGAGGGACGGCATCTGGGAACCCGGCATGCTCCACAGATGGAAGTCGATGTTCTCGTCCACCATCCGCTGCACCTCGTAGCCGAAGAGGGCGGGGAAGAACCCGTCGGCCTTGTCCGCGTCCCGTGTGGTGACCTCCGCCCAGGAGAAGGCGCCGGGCGCGTTCTGCTTCGCGAAGCCCGTGTGGGTGCCCGGCTGCCAGACGCCGAACTGCACGCCGCCCGGGTCGCGGGCGATCAGCATGCTGCCGAACTCCCCCACCTCCATGGGCTCCATCTCCGTCGTACCGCCCAGTTCCCGGATCCGGGCCGCGGTCGCCGCGATGTCCGAACTCGCGAAGTACATCGTCCAGGCCGGCGGTACGTCCTCCATCCCCGGCATCCGCGGGACGACGGCGGCCACCCTCTTACCGTCGGAGAGCGCCTGCGTGTAGCCGCCGTACTCGGGGTCGCCCTCCTCGAAGGTCCAGCCGAAGAGGTCGCCGTAGAACTGCTTGGCTGCCTCGACGTCGGGGAACATCGCGTCGGCCCAGATGGGCGTGCCGTCGGGGGTCGGGGGCATGGATGGGCCTCCTCGTGATGGTTTTCGTCTGTTTTGTCACCGTAGCGCGCGTCCCGTCCGGCCGCGCGGCGCACGAAAGGGAGCCCTGGTCGGGACCGCGCGTCGGGGGCCGGGCGGACCTGCGTACGGCGTTGTCGGTGGCGGCTGCCATGATCCCCGTATGGATCTCGTGCAGGCCCTGGACGGCCTCGATGAGCGGCCCTGGGCCGAGCTGACGCACGCGTACGGCGCGGCGGACGACGTGCCGGACCAGCTGCGGGCGCTGGCCGGGGACGACGAGGAGGAGCAGGAGGAGGCCCTGGAGGAGCTGTGGAGCAGCATCCTGCACCAGGGCTCCGTGTACCCCGCCACCGCGGAGGCCGTGCCCTTCCTGACCCGTCTGGCGGTCGCCGGGTGCCGGCCGACGGAGCTGCTGGCGATGCTCGGGTACGCGATGCGCAGCGGTGAGGACGACGGCGCCTGCCAGGAGGCGGTGGCCGGTCAACTGACGCTCCTGCTGCCCCTGCTCGGGTCCGCGGACCGCGCCATACGGCAGGCCGCGGCGTGGGCCGTCGGGCACACGGACACCCGGGCCGCCCTGGAGGCGGTCGAGCGGCGCTACGCCGTCGAGCCCGACGCCCTCGTACGGGCGGAGCTGCTGACCGCGCTGATACGGCTGGATCCGCTGCGACGCGCGGAGCTGATCGCGGCCGCCCTCGCCGACGGGCCGCCGGAGCTGCGGCTGGCGGCCGTGTTCGCCGGGCTGGACGCGGGCCTGCCGTGGGGGCGGGAGCAGGAGGACGCCGTGCTGGCCGCCCTGCCGGCGGACGGCCTGATGGCCGAGCGGTTCGAGGACGGGCAGCACCAGCCGCTGGCGGGGATCTGCGAGGCCCTGCTGGAGCGCGGGGCGCGCGAGGACGCGCTGCGGCTCGTGGCGGTGGCACTGCGGGACGGCCGCGCGGAGGTACGGGACGAGGCGCTGCTCGCGGCCGACCGGGTGTGCATGGCCTCACGGGGCGCACCGGCCGTCCTGCTGCCTCTGCTCGCGCCCCTCCTCGACGCACCCCGGCCGCCCGAGGGCGCGCTCAGGCTGCTGCGCAAGCTGGCGGGGCAGCTGGACGGCTCGTTCGCCGAGCCGCTGGCGCGGCTCGCGTCCGGCGCCCCGGCGGAGGGGGACGAGGATCTCGCGGACCGGGCCCTCGTCCTGCTCCTCGCGGTGGCGCCCGAGCGGGCCGTGCCGCTGCTGGCTGCGGATCTGGGATCCCGGCCGGGCGCGTTGCGGGCCGCCGCGGAGCTGTCGGAGTCCGCGGACTCGCCGGCCCTCCCGTTCGCCCCCGAACTGCTCGCGGCCGTCCGGGCCCGGCTGGCCGCGGACGCGGTGCCGGCCGCGGGTGCGCCGCTGCATGTGCGCAACCAGCTGCACAACGAGCCCATCCATCTGGCCGAGTTGCTCCAGCAGTGGGGCGGGCGGGCCGCTGCCGCCGTGCCCGAGCTGCTCGCCGCTCTGGACCGCGCGTCCCTCGTCGTGCCGCGCGCCGTCGCGGCGCTGCGGAAGCCGAACGAGAACTCTCCTGGCGGGCGAAGTCCGTCGGTCTGGCGGCACTCGACACGGACGACGCCGAGCTCATGCACGGCTGGCGCTC